>JAHQWS010000201.1 GCA_029856295.1 Promethearchaeia archaeon | reverse complement strand
TATTAAGAAATATAAATTAGATAAATCAAAAAAAAATAAAAAATTTAACAAAACAATGTAAATAAAAAAAAAATGGAATAGATTTAATTAATAACTTTACTATTTGGTTTAGCCTTCGTCCAATTCTTGTAAAGTTTCAGCTGCGAATGCTAAATATTCTCCATAAGCCATTGTATCTTGAAGATTGCCTTCAATTTTTAAGTCTCCGGACATATAGGCGCTTGTACCGTCTACTTCACCGGACATAAGACCGCTCATGGTTTCCCAATTTGCTGACATGGTGAATGATGGATCCTCGGCAGCACCTTCGCCATAGTCAAAGGCTCCATCACCGATCTTAACCCACCACTTAAAGTCTTTATCTTCAGCGACCATCTGACCAACAAATTGATCAATATCTTCTAATTCTTCCTTTAAATCATCAATCTCTGCAGATGCCTGTTTCATGAGCTCAAAAATCTTCAAGACATCCTTAGGATCGCTCATTCCTTCATCTCGCAATTTTTTTACTTCATTTGCTAATGCTTCGTCAACCATTTTTAATCTCGACCTTTTTTTCTTTTATTTTGTTATTAATGTTAATTATTAATCAATATCGATTAATGAATTAATATATGCTAATATATATTAAAAACTTTCATTTTTCCATTTCTAAAAATTATTGTTAATCTTAATTATCAATATTAATTAACAAAAAATAAATTATTAAATCAAATAAAAAGCTTTTAATTCTTCTTTTTATAAAAAAGAGAATGCTATAAGAATTAATAATTATTTATATTTCTTTGAGAAATTGAGAATTTATTCAATATTTCTGCGGTTTATCTACCAATAAAATTATATTTATTTTCATTTTAAATAAATAACATGAATGACATTTTAATTAGGAATTCAAAAATAATTGATGGAACAGGGAGCACCGCATATATAGGCAATATTGCAATTAAAGACTCAAAAATCATCTCAACTGACGACGCAAATGGATCTGCCGATATTTTAATTGATGGTAAAGGTCTTATAACTTGCCCGGGATTTATTGATCCTCACAGTCATCCCGATTTAACTTTCTCAGTTTTACCATTATGTCACAACTATATCATGCAAGGAATAACAACTGTAGTAGGGGGAAATTGCGGATTAGCTCAAGCACCAACAAGAAAGATAATAACTAAATCAAAAGAAGAGGAAATCGGTATTGACAACCTACAATCTCAAGGAGCTAACAAGGATTTGAGTTTTAGTCGTTGGTTAACAAAAGTAGATAGACGGGGGATTTCTATAAATTATATTCCATTAGTTGGCCACAATACTGTTAGAAGTGCAATAATGGGTGAGGATTTTAAGAGACATGCGAGATTAGAGGAGATTGAAGCTATGAAAGAGCTTGTAGAAAAAAGTATGCGTGCAGGCGCATTTGGGTTCTCTACCGGATTGGATTACGATCCATCTGAATATGCTAATATTGAAGAAATAATTGAATTAGCAAAAGTAGCAAAAATGTATGGAGGGATCTATGTATCGCATCTTCGACATTGCCAAAGTCAATGGGCTACAAATGATCCAAATCTATATGGTTATGGTGTTTTTCATGGAGAAATAGAAGAAGCATGGATTGGAAAATATCAAGGGTTAATAGAGGCTCTCGAAATTGGAAAAAAGGCTAACATTCCGGTGCAATTTGCCCATATTTACACCGTATATACTATACCTCAACCCCATCCTGATTTCTTAGATGAAGCCACAGCAAGAGCAACATTATGGCTTATTGATAAAGCAAGAGAAGAAGGAATAGATATAACTTTCGATGTAATTGTATCGGATACTAGTATCGCTCCCTGTAATTTGATAATAAATGAATTTATATTGTCTCGCCTCCAAAAACTCAAATGGCTTCGAAATATTGAAAAGGATGTATTTGTAAAATTAATTAAAAATCACGATTTTCGTGAAAAAATTAAAATACTTTCTCATAACGGCTATCTTAAGCTTGGGATGGTACATACTAAGGCAGATCCTTACTGGATGGATAGATTCAAAATTACCGCTTGTAAAAACGAAGATTACTTAGATAAAACTATTGGTAAGCTTGCTAGTAAACTAAACAAGAATCCTCTAGATTTAATTTTTGATTTAATAATAGAAGATCCTGAAATTGAATGGGTTCAGTTTGCTGAGGATAGAGCAATAAATTACATTACTTTACCCATTTATCTCTCACACTCTCTATGCATGCCATGTACTGATATGACATCCTTGCCTCCATTAGATTTTTCAATAGATAAACTAAAATCAGTTGGCACTGGAATTCCTGAAGAATTTCTCAATTCAGTATATGTTCCTCATTTTTATGGAATGTATGCAAATTATATAGGTAGATTTGTTAGAGATAATAGAGTTTTGACCCTTGAAGAGGCGATTAAAAAAGCCACGTTTTTTGTCGCTCAACGCTTCGGATTGAAAGAACGGGGATTAATTAAACCTGATTATTATGCAGACATCTTGATTTTTAATTATGATAAAATTAAAATGACCGGAGATTTACTTAATCCCCGTCAAGCACCTGAAGGAATAGAATATGTCCTGGTTAATGGTAAAATTACATATAAAGATAAGAAACATACAGGTATAAAAGCTGGTAAAGTTTTAAGGCACAATATAAGTAATTCTTAACTTCTATAGAGTCAAAATTTATCCTTTTTCTAATCTTACAATAATCAAAAACGTTTTAGAGTCTTTTTTTTAAAATTTCATTCTCATATAGTTCAACATCTTTTATCCAATTTATACCAGAAGGGACATTATTCTGTAGACAAAAATAATCCCAAACAGAACCATACGGCAGTGCTTTAAATTCTTCTAATAATGCCATTCTCTGAAAATATTTTCCTTTTTCTTCATATTCTAACAACATATCAAGTGGTTGCAGCAAGGCATATAATAAACTTTTTTGTGTAGCACGCGCTCCTATTACCCATGCCGCTATACGGTTAATTGAAGCGTCAAAATAATCCAATCCTAAATGAATTCGATCCATAGCTTTACTTCTTACTATTTCTTCTGCCAACTGGATAAGATTATCATCTGCTATAACTACATGATCGCTATCCCATCGTATACCCCGACTGATATGTAGAAATATTCCGCTTAAAAAAGGTATAACTGCAGAAATTTTATCTCCTACTGATTCAGTAGGGTGAAAATGACCCGTGTCAAGTGTAAGCATGGTACCCTTAGTGATAGCATAACTCAAGTAAAATTCATGGCTACCGACAACAAAGGCTTCACTACCGATTCCGAAAAGTTTACCTTCAAGGGAATCTTTCATGTGAGAGGAAGAATATCTTCTCTCAAGAATATCATCAAGCGATTCTTTTAGTAAACTTCTATGACCAGTTCTATCAACAGGAATATCCTTTGAACCATCGGGGATCCAAATATTATGAATACATACATCATTAAGTTGCTTACCCATTTCGGCACTTATCTCTCGGCATCTTTTTACATGTTCAACCCAGAAATCTCTAATTTCCTTTGATTTACTACTAAGAGTAAATCCATCCTCCGCTTTTGGATGAGAAAACAAAGAACAATTAAAATCCAAAAATAAACCTCTTTCTTTAGCCCAGTTAATCCACCCCTGATAAAAAGTTGGGGTAATTTCATCTCTTTCAACAAATTTTCCACCAAATTCACCATAAATCGCATGTAAGTTTAGACGATGATTTCCTGGAATCAATGAAAATGCTTTTTCCAAGTCCTTTCGTAATTCACTTATAGTACGAGCTTTTCCAGGATAATTCCCTGTAGCTTGGATGCCACCTCCGCTTAATGAAGCATTTGATCCTTCAAATCCTCCGACATCATCTCCTTGCCAGCAATGAATTGAAAGAGAAATTTCTTTTAATTTATTTAAAACATTCTCTGTATCTACTCCGAATTCGGTATACTTCTGACTTGCGACTTCATAAGCCCTTTCTATTTTGTCATTCATAATTTATTTTTCTCTAGATAGATTATTACTTTTTAATCGGATAATTAGATATATATTAATAATTAATAATCTGATTTACCATATATTTTAATTTCATTTTTTAGATTAATAACTCCAACAATGGTATTAATAGAACCCGAATTTGAAATTGATGAAAAAAGTAGAGTTATCTGCAAATTCCACAGTGATTATATTAAATTTATTGATCCTAATAAGGACTATTTCGACGATATTTATATAGATAAAGTATTAACATGTTTAACATGTTCTCATTATATTTATAATGAGTGTTATTTTAGCAAATCAAGAATAGATGAGATTGAATTTAAAAGAAATAAAAAAAAAGCTTTTAAATGTAATTTATGTGAGCAGAAAATTGAAAGAATGTTCACAATTATATATAAACTGTATAATAAAGAAGTATACGGAATTGAAATTCCGTTGCTATGCTGTAATTGTTATGATAAGGTAAGTAGTAACCAATTCTTGTCAGAATCTAAAAAATTAAGGAACCTTTACATACTCGTCATACTAACGTCAGTTTTTACTCTTTTTTACTTTAATTTTTTATTAGTTCTTATAAAATTAGACCTATTTGTTAGATATTTATTATTCATTCCCTTTATTATTTTAATAATGTCGATCATATTTAAGTCATTAATTAAATTAAAAAGAAACATTTATGGGGTTAAATATTATAAAAAATTTTTTATTAAAAAGGATGAAACTAGATAAAAAAAATTTTAACCAAGCTTTCCAGCCCAACCTCTAACTATTTTTCTCATCTTCTCTTGCCGTGATATGACTCCATCTAATTC
>JAHQWS010000200.1 GCA_029856295.1 Promethearchaeia archaeon | reverse complement strand
ATTCTTCATCATCTTTCATAATTTCTTTTTCTAACCTTCCCATAATTAAAGTCTCAGTTGCTTTAACACTATTAAGATTTTTATCGTTAATAAAATTATATTCATTTACCTATTTAAAATCAAACTCTAAGATTTATTTAAATGATAGTCTATTTGATTAGAGATTTTTTTATTAGATTAATCGATAACTTTATATATACGATTTATCATAAGTTGAATTGGAACTAATTTTAAATCAAAAATTTAAAAAAAAAAATCTTATTTTATGTAGTTGAGACCGATGGTCGCAATTATGGATAATGAATTTTTTGAGAAATCAAAAAAATTTTATGAAGATGGGGAGTTAAGTAATGCTTTAGATTATTACGAAAAAGCGCTGTCATACATTGATTCATCCAAGGAAAAATCGTCTTACATTCAATTTTTAGAGATGATTTTAAATCATTGTAAAGAGAATGAGTTGGTTGAAGAACAAGCAATCGTTTTAAGGTCATTAGGTAGAACCTATTCGATATTCAAGAACTATGTCGAAAGTCTAAATTATCATAGAGAATCACTAATAATTCAAAGGAAACTGGGAAGAAAAAATGATGTCGCAGAAGGGTTGTTATATCTTGCTGAAGATCTTGAAGTTTCAGGGAATTATGAAGAGTGTATAAAAGAATTTAAAAATGCCTCTGAAATTTTTCGAGAGCTTGGCAAATTAAGAAAATGTAAAGAAATTGAGAAAGAAGTTTCTCGATTAAATGAGTTTTCAAAACAAATCTTTGAAGACGAATATTTAATGAGCAAATATCATGTAGATAAATATTAGGTAAGATTTTTTGTGAATTCTTTTCTCAAAATCTTTTTTTTTAAAATATTCTCGTAGGATTATATTTTTATTTAGAATCGCTATTGTTTTTATAGAGTTCTTTTAATTCGGATAGGGCAAAGAATTGGACTTTTTTAATTGGAAATCCTGAAATTTCGCTGATTCTTTTAAGATCCTCAAACTCAGGCTTAATATTGATAATTTTTTTCTTACCTTCGATTTCAATGAAAGAAATCTTATAATTGAGTTCATAATTTTTATCATCTATCTCGATTTTATGTTGTTTATTCTGTCTGTCAATGCACACGCGCTCAACTATATTCATTCTTACTCCCAAGGTACCTAATTCTTCTAGTATTTTTTCAATTAATTCAAATTTATTTTCTGGACGGCATATTACTTTTATGATATGACCGGGTCTGCTCTTTTTAGTAATGCCTGTTAAAATCTTCACATCTAATATGTCTTCCTCTTCAAATTTTTTTAGGAAATTTCCCAGAATCTCCCCCGATACATCATCAACATCTGTTTCTAAAATTGTAATCGGTTCTAAATATTTTTGAAGTGGGTGTTTCTTGTCATAAATATCCACGTCTCTAATTTCTCCAAAAAACAACCTCAATATGTTTAAAAAATTATTAAATTCTTTTTGTCCTGCACTATAGGCTATTTTATGAAGGTTCATTTCGTAATTCCGAACTTTTGGGTTTAAATTAGCTAATAACGCTGCTCCAGTGGGAGTCACAATTTCACTTTCTATAGGACCATTACGGACAACTAAATTTGATTTTTCTAAAATTTTTAAAGTTGCCGGGGCAGGCACGGGTAAGATGCCATGAGCTGTTCTAATGGTCCCCCCTCCTAAGGGCAATTTACTACAATAAATTTCAAAATCCTCCTTAAAACCTCCTAAGACATCTAACACCTTGGTAACCCCTAAAATATCTATTAGGGTATCTACAGAACTTAATTCATGTAAGTGTATTTTCTCAATTAATTCTCCATGAACTTCTGCTTCTGCTTGGATAAGTGAATTCAAAACGCTATTGGCAAATTTCTTGGCCTGAGCAGAAAAATGTTTCTCTTCCAAAAACTTATTTAACGCATTCATTAATGACTTAGGACTTCTATGATCTCTACTTTCTTTCAAATCTATTTTAATTTGATTAATCAGGATACCAGATATTTTTTTCGTTATCAAATTGATCTCTAACTTTGAGACTCCTGATAAGTAATCCACTAATCTTTTTAAATCATCTAAAATGGTGTTTGGTTCTTCAATTAATCCTAAAAGAGATGCTAAAAACATATCTCCGGATATACCAGAGTTAATAGCATCAATATATAATAGCTTCATATTAAGATCATTATCTCTTCTTTAAATCGGGATACTTATCAAAATAAAATGATTGTTACAAAATTATTCTTGGTATTACTAAAAATAATTAAAGTGTTATAATTATAATAATATTAAGAATAAGTAAAATTATTTTAAATGTTTTAATTTTAAAGTATAGTTTAATATAAGCGAACTTCAGACATTAAGATAAGAATATTTAATTATTTGTTTTATTTTGTATTAATAAAAAACAATTTTTTAAATATATATGAGTGAATTAGAGACCATTAAATGTTATTTGACTCAATTACCAGCTACTATTATAAACCTATTGGGTATCGAGCCTCCAAGTCATATACAAAAACCCATTCAAGCAATTTTAGATCAGTATAAGGGTATAAATCGTATAATTTTTATGTTAATTGACAATTTCGGGCTCTTCGAGATTACGTATTATAAACCCGCGTGGATGATAACTAATTCTGAGGTTATGCTTCTATTAAGTACTAAAAATCCGTATACCTTGGGAGTCTTCCATCAAATAATGTTTGGGGGTTTTGAGATGGAACCAAATGGATTTCATTTACTCAGATATCTTAATAATGGCGGGAAAAATTCATGTTTTATAGCCAGAAAAAAAGACCTGGATCGTTATGATGGGGGCACTCTATCCATTCCAAAAGAGACAGATATGGCAACCTGGGTTGAATCTGCCAAAGCCATTAATAAATATGACCTCTCATGGATGCATTATTTAGACTTTGAAAATTTACACAAACAGCAACAAAGATTAAAGCAAAGAACCCCGGAAAATTTAATTGAAAAGTTAATTAATCGTACTGATAAATGGATTTTGAGTAATTACAAACAACTTAGAAAGAATTCATTAATGATAATTTTGGGAGATCATGGACGATCTAAATTAAATTTGGAGTATTCTGGTAAAATTGCTCAATGGCGTGAAGCTAGTGTGCCAATCGCCATATTTATTCGCAAATAATTTTAAATGTTAACAGAGTAAGGATATTAAAAAAGATGGAAGAAAAAGAGAAAGAATATAAGAGATTTACAGTATCACTTCCAGAAAAATTATATGAAGATTTTGAGCATTTCAGAAAGAAAAAAGAGATGCCACGATCCGACTGCATCCGAAAAGCAATGACCGCATATATGATAAATGAAGAAAGCATAAATTCTTTAAGCGGAGATGTTGTAGGAAGCATAATGATATTTATGTCGCATGAGCATTTCGATCTAACTCATAAACACCTTCACGAACATGATAATGAATTTACTCATAATCATGCACATACACGAGATACTGAACACTCTCATGAACATGATTTTATCCAAGGCAATCAACATGACCATGATTATACTTCAAGACCCATATATGCGAATGTCCAACAGACTGACTTAATATTAAAAAATGATATCCAACATCATTATGGTGATATCATAATATCAACAATGCATCTTCACTTGGAGTTCGATAAGTGTCTTGAGATAATTGCTGTTTCAGGATCTCACGAGAGAGTAAAAGGGGTATATGAAAAGCTTCAGAGATTAAAAAGTGTATTATCAATTGGATTTTTTCTTGTAGATAAAGAGGGTTCCTAAATAAGATTCAAATTCTCATTTAAGAAAGAAAAGGAGAGAAAAGAATAAAAGATACCTGATCTAAAGGATAAAGTTTTATGATAAGGCGATTTGAGGGAACTTTTATTCTTTTTATAAAAGGTTATGTGTGTTAGTACATAATTATTTCATTAGCAATTTAAAAATACACACTATATTCAATTTCTAATTTTTATAAAAAGCAGGTAAATAAAAAAGTAGATTAAAAAATAAAAAAAATTATATTAGTTAAATGAAAATAAATTAGATAATAATTGAATATAAACTCAATTATAAATCTTTTTCTTGAACGGTTTTTCTGCCATTAGCTTTAGCCCTTGCGATTGCTTTATCGAGAACACCTATCAATGCGTTGTTAAGCGAATCACCATCAATTAAATCACCACTCGTATTACAACCTTTTGATTTAATATATTCTCGAACCTTGCTCTTCACAAAAAGGGCCTCTACTTTAGCTCCACCACTTTTTTTAGCCATTTTTTATTCCTCCTTTAATGATTTGTTTTGTGTTTAAAATTTTTTTAAATTTAAATAAATAAGAGTTAAGCTCCTATATAAAGATTTAGGTAAAAAGCATCATAGAATGTTAATAATATCGGTCTAAATGCATTATGTGTTCTCTAAAAACTGTGTAAAAATCTGCGCGTAAATCTAATTTCTTCTCAGAATCGATGCTTATTTGAGAACCTTATTAACAATTTTAATTGAATATGCGTTAAAATCGAGTTTATTAACTTAATCGAATTTAAATACCTTTTTATAGAGAAATCTTGAAATAATTCTTAATTCATATTCTAAATAAATTTAGGCGCAATCATAAACAACAAGAATAATAAAAAAAAAAGTATAATTTAAATTTTATTTTAAAACTTTGTTATTTTTCCTTTATTTTTTTCTCTTTTTCATAACCACATAGATAAGTCCGAAGACTGAAAGAGCTGACACACCGAGTAAGACGGACACTTCAAAGCCAGGAATTTGATCTACACCACCCATTTGCCAAAAGATTTCGTCTCCATCTTTATAGCTCACGGTGCCTTGAGTACCACCTTCTC
>JAHQWS010000199.1 GCA_029856295.1 Promethearchaeia archaeon | reverse complement strand
GTTTTAAATTTTGATCATAAATTGATGTAAATAAT
Organism: Promethearchaeia archaeon; assembly: GCA_029856295.1. Classification (GTDB taxonomy): domain Archaea; phylum Asgardarchaeota; class Lokiarchaeia; order Sigyniarchaeales; family SOKP01; genus LW40-45. The sequence continues at coordinate 4,817 of JAHQWS010000199.1, read as the reverse complement.
TATTGAGTTCTATCATTCCTTATTCATTCTTTAACGATTTCCATAAAAAGTTTAACTGGTTTTATCGTTTTTTATCGTTTAGCAATAAATTATTATTTAATTAAATTAATATTTTTTGATTTATTTACTTATTCAACAAATTAATAACTTCTTTTATGAATAAATAAGAAACTTTGATGATATTATGTCTGAACAAGAATATGATCTTGTTGTAATAGGTGCTGGTCCTGGAGGTTATCACGCAGCAATAAGAGCCGCTCAATATGGAGCCAAAGTTGCTTTGATAGAAAAGAAAAATTTAGGTGGCACATGTCTCAATTGGGGATGCATTCCTACTAAGGCTCTATACGCATCAGCACATTTAATTGAACAGATTAAAGAAGCAGATGATTTTGGGGTGGAGATACCTGGTTTTAAAGCTAATTTCGCCAAGGCTGTTGAAAGGAAAAATAAAGTGGTTCAGGAATTAGTTGGGGGTATTGAAGCTTTAGAAAAAGCTTGGAAAAACGACATATTTATGGGTTATGGAAAAATTGTAGGAGGAAATGCCAAAGATGGTTTTGAAATCTCAATTCAGGGTGAAGATAACAAAGTTATAAATGGTAGGAGAGTTATAATCGCAACAGGTTCATCTCCCGCTTTAATTCCTGCGTTCAATATCGATCATGAGAAAATTTTAACAAGCGATGATATATTACATCCAGATTTTAAAACGGTGCCCGAACGATTATTGATAATAGGGGCAGGTGTAATAGGATGTGAATTTGCGAACATTTTTACCACTTTCGGAAGTAAAGTGATTATCCTAGAATATTTACCTGGAGCAATCGCAACAGAAGAACCTATGATTGTTAAGGAATTAATGAAAAAATTTACTAAGAAAGAGATAGAATTACACATATCTCAAAATGTCTTATTAGTCGAAAGCACGGGATCTGGTGTTAAAGCTACGACTTGCGCAGCTGATGTCCCAAGAGATCAAACTGACACTGCTGAAAAATCTACTTTCGAAGCAGACCTATGCTTAGTCTCAATAGGAAGAGCAAAAGAATCCAGTAATTTAGGCTTAGAAGATCTTGGAATTGAGACGATGCGCGGGGCAGTTAAAGTTAATTCTGAAACGCTAGAAAGTTCAGTTCAAGGAATTTATGCTATTGGAGACGTAACTGGTGGGATCATGCTTGCTCATGTAGCTAGCTATGAGGGAGATGTGGCTGTGGCAAATGCATTATCCAGTATAGGGGGATTCCCTGTAAATCCAATGACGACTGATTATAGAATTGTCCCAGCAACCATCTTTACCTCGCCTAATATTGGTTCTGTAGGATTAAGAAGAAAAGTCGCAAAAGAACAAGGGATCGATGTATTAATGGGTCTTTATCCATTTCAATCGTTGGGAAAAGCAAAGTGCATGGGAGAAGAGGAAGGATTTATCATGATTTTAGGGGACAAACAGACTCATAAAATTGTTGGAGCATCCTGCATTGGAACTGAAGCACCTGAATTAATCGCAGAAATCGCATTGGCTATGCAACATGGTCTAACAGTCCATGAAGTTGCAGAAACCATTCATAGCCATCCAACCATTTCAGAGATGGTCCTAGAAGGATGTGAAGCTGTCGTAGGTAAAGCGATTCATAAGAAAGGACGTCCAATCCATCATTAATCTAATTCATTTTTTTTAATCTTTTTTTAGTTTTTAAAATTTAGGTTTTTTATCCTGCCATGGAGCCATTTCTTCAAAGGCTTTTGAGACTTGAAGAACTGTTGCCTCATCGAGTCTTCTTCCAACAATTTGCATTCCAATCGGTAATCCATCGTGAGTCCAACCACAGGGAATCGAAGCGGCCGGGTGTCCGCTCAAATTAAATGGATATGTAAACGGTAACCATCCAAAAGGACCGACCTTTTTCCCATCAATAATTATATCATTTATTAAGTTCTCATTTTCAACAATCGTCGATTTACCTAATTCAAAAGCGGGACATGCTAAAGTTGGAGTTATGATTATATCAAATTTTTTAAAAAGTTGACAAATACTTAGGTAGATCATTTCCCTTTGAATTTCTGCGACTTTTAGGTCTAACAAAGAAAAGCTTAATCCAACGTTAATCAACTCAACTAAATCAGGTTCCATCTTATCTTTCCATTCCTTTAAGAAGGGGTTTAATACATACGCAAGCCCCGTAGCCCAGAATGTCCACATAATTGATTTAGGATTTCTAATTTTTATTCTACCTTCTTGAACACTCCAATTAAATTCTTCAAATTTTTGAACTGCATCTAACACAGATGTATTAACTTCATTATCAATGACTTCAGCAAATCCTAAATCTAATGAGTATCCGATCTTTAATTTCTTAGGTTTCTCGTTTAACTTTTCTAAATAGCTATAGTTTGGCTTTGGTAAGGAGTATCTATCTGAATCATCTTCACCTACAATTGCATCCAACATTAGTGCTGCATCCTTTACGTATCTTACAATTGGGCCTCTATGTACAAACGTACCAAGACTTCCAGCTACCTGCATATTAGTTTGAGGAACCCGCCCAAAAGTAGCCTTGAGACCGTATACCCCACAAAAACAACTGGGAATCCGAATAGAACCCCCTCCATCTGATCCCACTGCCAAAGGTCCCAATCCAGAGGCTACTGCAGCAGCAGCAGCTCCACTTGAACCTCCTGGAGTTCGTTTTAAATTCCAAGGATTTTTTGTAGCACCAAAAATTAAGTTATCAGTTTCTCCTTTATACCCAAACGCGGGAGTATTGGTTTTACCTAGAATGACACATCCAGCGTCTTTAATTCTCTTAACTATCGGCTCATCCCGTCTTGGTTTGTTATTTTCAAGCATTTTAGAACCAAAGGTAGTTCTAATGCCTTTTGTTTCCGTTTCATCCTTTATAGAAATTGGGATTCCATGTAATAAGCCTAATTTGTCACCTTTTTTAACGGTTTCATCAGCCTTTTTTGCCATTTCTCTGGCTAAATCGAATGTTGGAGTACAATAAGCGTTGATTATTGGATTTATTTTCTCAATTCTGTCAATGAGAGCTTCAGTTATTTCTAAGGACCTTAGTTCTTGCGTTTTTATTTTCTCTACCATATCAAAAGCAGACATAAAACAAATGTCTTCTTTTTTCGGATTTAACACTTTTATTACCTCTCATTTCAATGGATATATTGAAAAAATGAGATAACATACTATTTAAATTATAGTGTAAATGGAAATAGAAAAACTATTATCTTAAAATACAATTCAATTCTTGATAACTTAAACAAGCACAAGGGTATGAAAAAATATATGTCGAGTAAAAAATCATTTAAGTTAAAGATTAGAAAACTTCTAAATAAATTTATTAAAACTCCGGAAGAGTATATTCAAATGAAGCTCCCGGTTGTTAAAATTACTAAAAGATTCGAAGAGACATTAAGAAATAAAGTAGAGCATAATGTTTTAGGGGCAGAAATACGTGAGGCTAACAGTGAAGATGTTGAAAGCATATTAAATGTGTATGATCAAGCATGGCATTCCACCACGATGCCCTTTGTTCCAATTACGAGGAAAAGATTGTTAAGCTTATTAAAAAATTCAGCTCATATTATTTTAATAGCAAAAGTCGATGAGATTGATAGTGCCTTTGCTATTATCTATGTGACTGGAGATGATAAAGATATTGGTGTAATAGGGATATTGGCTGTAGACCCAGAATTCCAACATAGAGGATTAGGTACGATCTTAGGCATAGCGATTTGGGATTATTTTATTAAAATGGGAGTTAAGGAGCTAAGGTGTCGGGTATATTTCGATAATACAGCCTCATATACATTTCTAAGAAGACTCGGATTTGAAGAAGATCACGAAAAAGAGACACATAAATACGTATATGCATTTTAAAATGGTTCTCTGCTATTTATTTTATCCATGTTAATTTCAAATCGAATATAGCTTTAAATCGTTGAAGTTTTTCTTCCAATAAATCCTCCTCTTCCTTAAGAAAATTCTGTTCCAATGTAATGTATTTCAATAGCTGATTTATTCTCCTTTATTGATACTGTTTTAGAAATTCTCCATGGAGAACGCGTAAAATTAGAGATCTTATATACTTTCTCCTCAAAGGTAATTTTTGCACATATTAATTTTGGAGCTTGCCATGCGCATCGAATTTTATCTATTGTTGATGTTAAAATTTCCTGGACAGATTTATCAGAATCAGTTTGAGTTGAAAATATAATTGTATAATAATGGAGATTGACAGAAAAATTAAAATGATGAAAATATTTAATTTATCTTCCCTTTCTTTAATTTTTGTTATAAACCTATTGGCATATTAATGAATCTAATTCCAACTTTTTTCATATTTTTGTAAATACTAATTGCTTATGAATGTTTTTGAAAAATTTTTAATAATTAAAAATAACATATTGAACAAATTGTAAAGATATATTAACTGATAATTCAAAATTTCAGCTCTACATCTTTCGAAATCATGCATTTATCTTCACTTATCTTATTTGGATAGACATTACTGCTTCTCAATGAGGAAATTCCACTTAAAAAAAATTCAAATTAAGTGGGGAAAAAATAATTTATCAACAATAACAACAAGAATTATCATTTTTCTATTTCTGAAAATAATAATTTCTATTGTCTATGTTAATAAAAATCCAATTGTCAAATTCTGTTTATAAGTACCAGGAGATTTATCATTTAGAGAAATAAATTAGAAAAAATTTTTGATAAAAGATTAAGGGAAAAATTCTATGGAAGTTTTAGAAATTAAACCTCTAAAAAACAAAAAAATAAAGTTATATTT
>JAHQWS010000198.1 GCA_029856295.1 Promethearchaeia archaeon | reverse complement strand
GTTTTGTGTTTTTATAAAATTACATTTATATTTAAGTTGAAATTTACGCTTTTAAGATATTATTCTTTTAGACGCGATATACTAATTAAAAAGCATAGATGATGATGTGAAAGAATATCTCAAAAAAACTAATGTATTTTAAATCTCTTTTTTACTACAAAAATATTAAAATAAAAAGAATAAGAAAAAAGACTTAATTTTACAAAAATCCTAATACATTTTTAGTTAGAATTCCTCTTCTTCGTCTTCCACTAAAAGCCCTGTTTGTTTTAATAGATCTTCTACGCTATCTCTTGCTTTTATAACTTGCTCATTTTCATTAAGGTTCAATTTTTCTAATAAATCGTCAGAAAATTCCATGAATTTCTTAATTGACGTGTTAGAAAATTCTTTTATTTTTTCAGACGTTTCCTCTATAAAATTCTTACCAGATTCACCAAAAGTATTTTCTACGAAGTCTGTAAAACTCTTGTTTAATTTATCTAAAATATTTTGCTTTTCTTCTCCTTCTTCACTCACACTTTATCATCTTTTTTTATCAATTATTGTAAGCTATATTTAAAAAAGAAATTCAAACTTTATTAATAATATTTTCCATTCTAACACATTATTATCGATATAATTCTTCCTATGATTTGAAAAATATCTAAATGCTAAATTTAAAAGCGAAGAGAAATGAAGTGTAAGCTTGAAAAAATTGAAGTTTATTATGAGATTTATGGAGAAGGTTTTCCACTTTTAATGATACACGGATTTGAAGTTGATCATAGAGTTATGAAAGGATGTATGGAGCCTATTTTTGAACATAGAATTGGTTATCAAAGAATTTATTTTGATTTACCTGGTATGGGAGAAACACCCGGAAAAAGTTGGATTAGAAGTTCTGACGATATGCTTAAAGTTGTGCTCGATTTTATTGACGAGGTCATTCCAAATCAGGAATTTATTATTGCCAGCGAATCATATGGATGTTATTTAGCTCGAGGTGTCATTCAGAAAAAATTCAATTTTATTAAAGGCATCATATTCATCTGTCCTGTAATTTTTGCTGAAACTAATAGAAGAGAACTCCCTGAACATATAACATTAATTAAAGATCCTCAGCTTTTAGAAAGTTTAAAACCCTCAGATAGAAGGGAATTTAAAAATCTAGCGGTAATTCAGAATCAGATAATTTGGGAAAGGTTTAGAGATGAATTTTATTCTGGCGTTAAAAATTCTGATGGTGAATTTTTAAATAGAATTTGGGAAAGAATGTATCCTTTTTCTTTTGATGTTGATGCACATATTCCCAAATTTGATAAACCAACACTATTTTTAATGGGTAGGCAAGATTCTATTGTAGGTTATCGTGATGCTTGGAAAGTTATTGAAAAATACCCTCGAGCTTCATTTTGTATATTAGATCAATCCGGTCATTTATTGCAAATTGAAAAAGAAAAAATCTTTAATTCATTAGTTAATGAATGGTTAAATAGAGTTGAACAAATTATTTCATAACTTTCTTAACTATTAAAAGTAAGAATTTGTTTGTATACAAGAACTAATAAATATTTAATTTAGTGGTTTTAGAAATGGTAAAACATATTGGAATTGTAGCATGTAGCGCAGAGGGTGCCGCTCTCTGTTATAAGACTATCTGTATAGAAGCTCAAAAAAGAATGGGTGAATATAGTCATCCTGAGATAACAATGCACACCCCTCCATTTTCAGAATATATGCGTCATATATTTGCCGGAGAATGGGAACAAGTCGCTGAACTTATGATAACCTCCGCTCAAATTGTTTCAAAAGCTGGCGCTGATTTTGCTATTTGCCCTGATAATACAATCCATCAAGCTTTTGACATAATGATATCAAAATCACCAATACCTTGGCTACACATAGCAGAAGTTGTGGGAGAAGAGGCTAAAAAGGGAGGATTTAGACAGCTTGGTATCTTAGGCACTAAGTATCTCATGACATCACCAGTATATCCTAATGCGCTCAAGAAGTTTGATATAACTTGTCAAATTCCAGAAAAAGATGATCGAGAAAAAATCGATAATATAATCTTCAAAGAACTTGTAAATGGAATCTTTCTTGAGAAATCCCGGCTCTATTTTAATGAAGTTATTCAAAAATTGAAAGAATCGGGATGCCATGCGGTTGTTCTCGGCTGTACAGAAATCCCGTTAATTGTTGATCCAAACGATTGTCCATTACTTTCATTAGATTCTACACGTTTAATCGCAAGGGCAGCAATTAAAAAAGCTATTGAATAAGTGATAGATATCGTGGTGAGTCGGAACAAAGATTTTTTTAGCATCCTAAAATAAAAAGCAGAGATTATGAAGATTTAAATAAAGTAAGCATCAATTACTATTATTAGTAATAATTCTATAGAGAAATAAATTGCCATAAGTAAAAGTTAATGATCTAAATATATATTATGAAATCTATGGAAAGGGGTATCCATTTATTTTGATTCTTGGAAAGAAATTTTTATCCATCCAAAACATTTTCCTACTTTAATCAGTTTTTTGACATCCTCCGAAAAATTGAGCGAACAAGTATATAACCATACTTTATTTTATTGCAATATTATAGGAGAGAAATTGGAAACGATAATTTTTATTAACTTTAATAAATTTTTTCTAATCCTAAACGGCACTGCTAAGGATTTTCAAAAAATTCAGTCCCTCAGCCTCAGAAACCTATGTTCTGGTATTATAAATCAACTAAGTGAAAAATAAAAAAAAGGAAACAAAATAATTATTTTGGAAAAATTCTTCCTTCTGGATCGATAACCTCATGTAATATTATTAGATCCTCTTCTGTGGGAGGTGTAGTTGTTTCAATGTTATCAGGTATAATAAATTCAAAGCCAGTAGCCCTCTTGACATCTTCAACTTTAATTCCTGGATGAATAGCCTTTAATCTCATAATTTTAGTTTCTGGCGCAAAATCAAAGAGACACAAATCCGTAATGACTTTTGAGGGACCTGTTCCTGGAGATAAACCCTCTTCTTCACGGGCACCAATACCATATAAATAACCTGGTGTTGTTATAAAATCAACTTTTTCAACAAATCTCCGCGGACTATGGCGATCCATTATTATGAGTGTTTCCCATGCTAATGATCCAAAATCGTTAGCTCCTCCAGAGCCGGGAAATCTAACTTTAGGATACTCATAATTATCCCCGATCATAGTAGAATTTAAATTTCCGTATTTATCAATTTGTGCGCCTCCTAAAAATGCATAGTCAATAAAACCTCTTCGCATTGAATCCATAATATCTATTAAGGTTGTAGTGCATAGTGCTTTATGAATTGTTCGTGAGTCACCCACAGATATGGGCAGAGTTGGTAATTGAGGCGCAATACCCCCAGCCTCAAAAAAAATTACCAAATTGGGAGCGTGAGTCTTTTGTGCGAACATTGCAGCTACTAGCGGTAAACCCGTACCAACGGCTACAGATTTACCATCTACTAATTGTTTGGCTGCTACAACTGCCATTAATTCCCGTAAAGTATAATCTTTTTGTACCATGTTCAATTATCACCTCACTGGTGCTCTTAGAAATTCTAAATCTCTGAGATTATAAAGTCTTTTAGCACCCAGTTTTGTTAAATATTCATCATAATCATTGAGGCTGTATACCCATTTCTCTAACCAATAATCGATCGCCTCCAGATCTTTATCTCTCCCAGCAGTTAAATAATCTTCTGTAAATTCATGATCAAAATAATACTTATAAGGCATATTTCCCGGATGTGACCCCCAAGGTTGTTCTATTACGGCATCCACCATATAAAAAGGAATAACCGTTTTTCCGGGATCAGATCTTATAATCTCATCACTTACTAATTCTTCGCATGTTACAATTACTCTTTTTGAAGCTCTAGCTTGTAAATCATCTTTTACTATATGGCCATCTATTTGTACATTGCCGTACATATCAGCCCGATGAGCATGAATAATGCAAACGTCAGGATTCAATGCAGGTAATAAGAGTACTTTTTCACCTGTAAATGGACATTGAACTACTTTCCCTGGAGAATGCATCATAGTATCAGTCCCTAACATTACTTTTACTGGAATAAAGGGAATCCCTTGAGCGCCTGCCCGTACTCTATATGACATTGCTCCATTAGTGTATTCTGTTTTTTTAACTTGACCACTCTCAAACAATCTTCGTTGCACTCCAGACAGCCCTCTGAGTTCAAATCCAACTACATAAGCTATGTCAACACTCGAAACACATCCCCCTGCCATAAGCACATCAATATCTTGAACAGCAGTATGACCTGCTACGGATAAATTTTTAACTCTTTGCCTAACTATCTCATAAATTATTGCCATTGGTATTCGAATATGTCCAAATCCTCCAATAGCAAGATAATCTCCGTCTTTAATAAACTTTTTTACCGCATCTTTTATCCTCATACGTTTATCCACTAATGCTCGAGTTTTATTCACCCTAGTCCAATTTCTCATTTCTGTTGGTGTATTTTTACAAAAAATCTCTCCAGTTCCTTCTTTTAGGATTTTCATTTCCATGTTTTTTAACACCCTATTTTGGATAAATTATATATGTATTATAATGAAAAAATACATTAATAAATTAGGTTTTAAAGGATTTTCTATCTATAAAGACAATTTTTATAATCATCTTGACAAATTGTATGATTATCTTAATGATATCAACAAAATTTATTGAAAATAGAAATTTTGAGTCGATAAAATTGATAGATTGAATAAATTTTAGTGAAATAAGTAAAATTTAATAGAAAAAAAGTAGTAAATAGAAATATTCAATATTCACAAATTATAATATGAATCATAAATCTTAAAATAGTGAGAATATTTATGAGTGATGTTAGAAAAAAGCTATGGGAACCATCTGAAGAATGGATTAAAAATGCAGAAGCAACT
>JAHQWS010000197.1 GCA_029856295.1 Promethearchaeia archaeon | reverse complement strand
CCAAAAGAACAATATGTTCTTATGAAAATGAAAATTTAAGACCTTCAAACGAAATTGCAGAAGAGATTCTCGAAATTTTGGAAGATTCATCACTAATCAAGAAAATTAACATTTTTGAATGGCGTTTTGAAATTGCTTTTGATAAAGAAGATCCCACTAAAAAACGAGAATTGACGGATTTTGAATCACATCTTAAGGATATATTCGATGATATAGGGGTTGCAACTATTTGGTATAAAAAAGGGCAAGTTCCCTTTGAATTTTCAATATGCTCTAAAAACTTCTTCTTAAATTTTAATGATGAATTTTATCCGTTATTTTCAGGGCTTTCTCAAAATAATGCAAAAATAAATGATACAATGCTTAATCACCTTCAATCTTTCGCAAAAATATTTCATAAAGACGCTCTTTTTATTGTGAATAATGATTTTAAAATCCCTGATATTTTTGACAGAATCCACATACCAGTAATTAAATTAAAAAAGTTGGAAAGGCTTGACAATGAAGAGGAATTTATTGAATTTTGCCAAGATTTTTGAAATATTATATAATAATCTCACATTAAGGTTTATAAAACTATAAATAATTTCATTTTACAAATGACTGACCTAATAGTATGTGGTATAGACGAGGCTGGTAGAATATAGATCATTTCGAGTTATATGCAAAAAGGCCCTGTATTAGGACCACTTGTTCTATGTGGAGTTTGTTTTAGTGAATCAAACCTAACATTTTTAAAAGAGATTGGGGTACGGGATTCTAAAAAACTATCTCCTAAAAAAAGGACTCAATTGGCCAAATTGATAAAAGAGAATTGCCAATCTTTCGAAATAGTTATAGTTTCTGCCAAAGAAATTGATAAAAGAGAAAATGATAGAATAACATTAAATCGGTTAGAAGAATTAAAAATGGCAGAAATTATCAATAAATTAAAACCTAATATAGTTTATATAGACGCGGCAGATGTGAACGAAGAAAGATACGGAAACTCTATTAAAATGCTAGTACAATATAAACCAATAAAAATCATTTCTAAACATAGAGCTGACGATATTTATCCAATTGTTTCAGCAGCTTCAATAATCGCTAAAGTTAAAAGAGATTCCATAATTGATGAATTAAAACAGAATTATGGCAATATTGGATCCGGGTATCCCTCCGATAAACGAACTACTGATTTTCTTAGGCAATGGGTAAAAAAAAATAAAAATGTTCCATATTTCGTTAGAACAACCTGGGAAACTACCAAAAAAATCTTAAATGAGGAAGTAGGCAGTAAAAAAATTACTGATTATTTTGAGTAATCATTTTTTTTTGACAATTAAAATAATATGATTTGCTGCATACTTATGAATATTTATGCTTTCCACAATTTCATAACTCGCGTTTTCGAGGATCTCTTTTTCTTGCTTATAAACTTTTTCTGATTTGGAGACACTGTCTATTGATTGAGACTTTATAGCTAATATTATTAAACCATCGCTTTTTAGATAATAATTAGAATTTAAAACAGCAATCTTTGCTTGGTTAGGTTGCGCTACATCTTGATAAATCAAATCAATTTTCTTAAAAATTGATTTTGCATAACTCTCAGGATACCTTACGTCTCCTAATATAGGAACGATATTTTTTCTATTAGAAGTATTTTGAATTAATTGCCTTATACTACGTTCTGCAAATTCTATCCCATAAATCACACCATCCTTAACAATATCAGAAAGATGAGAAATTGTGGTTCCTGATGATGCCCCCAAATATAGACAATTTAAACTATTTGATAGAAAATTGCTTGTAGGATTCTTCAGAATTAAAGCTGCTAATTTACTCCTATAAGGATCCCACTCTCTATATTCAATCCCTTTATGTTCAATTAATCTTTCACTATACACATTATGCCCGGGAATCAAATTTTTTGAATAGAGTTTTAAATTATCTGATGGCCCTGACATATAAACTTCATAAAGTTTTGGATGTGATCTAATCTCTATTTTACTCAATTTTATTACCTCAATATATTTTTTATTTATTTTGAAGAGTCTTTTGGATACCCTCCCAAAGTCCTGTTAAATACATTATACCTAATGCCCGATCGTATAATCCATATCCAGGACGACCTTTTTCATCCCAGATCATCCTTCCATGATCAGGGCGTATAGCCCCTGTATAACCCATTTCTACATACGCTTTTATAACCTCATACATGTTGATATCACCAAACTCGGTTGGATGCTCAACTTCATGAAAACTAAATTCCCCCGTGCGTTTAATGTTTCGTAAATGTGTAAATGGTATACGCCCCATCGCTCCGTATTTACGAATACATTTCACCAAATCCATTTTTGAATTTGGACCAAAAGAACCAGTACAAAAAGTTATTCCATTTGAAGGACTATCGACAATTTTAATAAACCGATCCAAAGCAGCTTCATCGGTTATTATCCGGGGAAGATGAAAGATTGACCATGGTGGATCGTCTGGATGAATACCCATTCTTACTCCAGATTCCTCAGCAACTGGAACCACTTTTTTTAAGAAATATTCTAAGTTTGACCATAACATTTCGTCATCAACTTCAGAATACGCATCTAAAAGAGCATGTAACTCTTTTTTTGTATAATTTGTTGCCCAACCTGGAAGTTCTAAAGAATCTTTTCTCAAATCAATTTTCTTTAACTCATCTTGACTGTAACAAAGACTTGTTGATCCATCAGGATGCTCCATTGCTAAATCGGTGCGAGTCCAATCAAAAACAGGCATAAAATTATAACAAAGAATTTTAATGCCGAGAGAGCCCATATTTCGAATGCTTTGACAATAGTTTTCGATTAAATCTTCTCGATTTTTACGTCCCAACTTGATATCTTCGTGGACTGCTATACTCTCAATTACAGTCAAATTTAATCCGGCAGCTTCAATTTTTTTTTGAAGCAAATATAACTTTTCTAAAGGCCATATATCACCTATAGGCACGTCATACAACGCGGAAACTATCCCATTTACTCTTGGAATCTGCCTTATATACTCAAGCGGTATTGGATCGTCATCTCCATACCATCTGAATGTCATTATCATATCTTTTTCACCTTATTTTTAGCATGAAACATATCATATTTCTATTTAACTGATTATACCCCTGAATATGCAGAAAAACCACCATCTACAGGGACAACGATTCCATTTACAAAACCAGATGCTTGCTCGTCAACAAGCCAGAGAAGAGTTCCAAGTAAATCTTCGGGCTTACCAAAACGCTGCATCGGAGTTTGACTCATTATTTTTTCTGCACGAGCGGTATATGAACCATCTACGTTAATTAACAAATCTTGGTTCTGATCTGTTAGAAAGAATCCTGGAGCAATCGCATTTACGCGGATCCCTACTCTTGAAAAATGTACAGCTAGCCATTTTGTAAAATTACTTACTGCTGCCTTTGCTCCACTATATGCGGGAATTTTAGTTAATGGAAGAAATGCATTCATCGAAGAGATGTTTATAATAACTGCACCCTTTTGATGTATCATTTTTTTTGCAAAAACTTGAGTTGGTAGAAGTGTACCTATAAGATTTAGATCTAATACAAACTTAAAACCCTCTAGATCCAAATCAAAAAACGTTTTAATTCCCTCATTTTTACTCTCTAAATCTTCAAGAGTTAAGAACTCGTTTGATGTTGTCCCTTTGGGATGATTCCCTCCTGCACCGTTAATTAAGATATTACAAGGGCCAAATTCGTTTGTTATAGCCTTTTCGGCTTCTAATAAACTCTCAAATTTTAAAACATTTGCCTCAATCCCCATGGCAATTCCCCCACTTGCATTGATTTTATTGGCAACTTTATCTGCAGCATCTTTACGCAAATCAAGTATTGCCACTTTGGCTCCACATTTCCCAAGTGCCTCTGAAAAACACCCGCAAAGAATACCTCCACCACCCGTTACGACTGCAGTTTTTCCTCTTAAGTCAATGTTTAATGGGACGTTCATTATTCTATATTAATATCTAATACAATATGAATTCTTATCAAATACAATGTTTTTCCAAATATTCATAGCATACTTTGTAACTTAGCCTATAACACCCTAAGTGAAAAACATAATGAATTAATTTCACTAATAGGTTTTCACTGTTGAACTCTTTTTTTTTTCTTTCGCTTTCCCCTCTTGATTGGCCTCGTGGGTTCAATCTTCTTTTTTGGAGGTTTAGGGTACTTTTTTTTAATCTCTTTTATCTTTTCTTCAATTTCTTTTGCTAATACATCTCCTATGAATTCACCACTAAAATGATCTATTTTAGAAGCGATTCCTATTTTCCCCGCAATTATACGGGAAATTTTACCTCTTAAATCTTGGCGACTGCTCCTAATCTGTCTCCATTGAAAGATTAACCCATGTTTAGGTCTCTTTTCTCCGCTTTTAAGAAATCTATAGAGGGCCCTTTCTGCTCCTAATAATTGAATCCTTGATGCGGGCATATAAGCAAGTTTTTTTAAACTTCCTGCTTTAGCAATAAGCTTGGCTCCTATTAGATTACCTACAATAGCATTGAGATTTGGTGCTGATTTATCCATTAAATCGTCTAAGTAATTTTCTAACTCATTTCTATAGGAATCTAATGATAAGATTTGATTTGCATAATTTTGTACCATTTTGAGCTCAAAATCCGCACCCATCGATTTAGAAGCTTTAGTAACCAAGTTTTTTACTAGATTTTCGTTAAATTCAAAGTTTTTATTTATGTTTTCAACTGAGTAATTCTCTCTCTCACCTATGATTGTTACTAAATTTGCCACTTGAATATTATCATCAATAATTTTATCCGTTAATTCGGGAAAATGTAACCCATACCATTCTCTTAAACGAGTTGAGAATAAACTAATTGATTTTTTAAGTATATCAAGCGTTTCTATAATTTGAATAATGATAATGTCACTC
>JAHQWS010000196.1 GCA_029856295.1 Promethearchaeia archaeon | reverse complement strand
TTGGGGATTTCTTTGGTATGGGGCATGGTGAACGAAAAAATTTCGTATCAATACCTTTACAAATGAGCCCTCGTAAGGGGAAGGGATTTAATTGCTGGTGGCCAATGCCTTTTTCAAAATCTTTTACCATTACTCTTGAAAATGATAATCCAAAGAGATTTCGTTTGTATTATTATATTGATTATGAGTTGTATGAGAATGGTTTCGAAAATGAAGCAGATTATGCCAGATTTCATGCACAATGGCGCCGAGAAAATCCACCAACAGTTAAAAAGCGGAGTGTTAGCTCGGGGAGAAAATATACAACAAAGAGGCCAATTAGATTTATGTTTTATGGTTTAAACACTGAACCACTACAGTATAATTATAAGATTTTAGAGGCAAAAGGAAAGGGACATTATGTAGGATGCCACTTGGATATTGACAATATTACATTTATGCCTTGGTTTTTAAATTGGCCAGGAGAAGGCGATGACATGATATTTATAGATGATGATATTGACAAAGGTATTCCTACTCTTTATGGAACTGGAACAGAAGATTATGTTAACCAAGCATTTTCTCAGCGAGAGAAATATTCAGCACCTTATCATGGGACCATAAAAACGGGAGGCTTTAATTGGCGGGGAAAAATAACCTATTATCGATATCATATCGAAGACCCGATTTATTTCAATAAAAGAATTAATGTAACCATTGAACATGGACATGATAATCATCGTAGTGATGATTGGTCATCTACGGCTTATTGGTATCAAAAAGAACCTCATGATCACACATTATTTCCAAAATTATTGAATCGAGAAGGTAGGAAACCCCGTTCCCATACTGGTCATAAAATAAGAAAATTTGGCTGTATCCTTTTCTTAGTTTTCTTAATCTGTTGGACAGTATATATTTTTTAAGCGGTTAATAAATCCTTTACAAACTTTAATAATTCCTTGCCAGAAAAGGGTTTAGTCAAATATGCATCGGCGCCGAGCTTTTTACCTTTTTGGATATCTTCATTAAAACTTTTAACAGTGAAAAGTACGACGATTATATGTTTATATTTCTCATTAGTTTTAATTTCTTTTAATACAGAATAGCCAGAAGTACCTGGCATCATTATATCGAGTAAAATTAGCCCAATTTCATTATGGCTCTCCTTCACAATTTCCATCGCATCTCTGCCATTGTTACATGTAATAGTATTGAAATCTCCGAGTTTTAAAAATTTTTCAGTTAAATTAACGATGTCAGGCTCATCATCAACAATTAGGATTGTCTTTTTTTCTGTCATATCCCTTATAAAAATATAAGTTTAAGATTATTAATTTTCTATATATGAATAATTGTTTTTAATATATTTTAACTATTATATATTGATCTTGAATATTTAATTGTTTTTTTTCTCACACATTGTGATCGCATTGGCAAAAACAAAATTACCCAAATTTCCAGATTCATATATAGGTGATAAAGCAGAGGAATATGATAGCTTAAAATGGATGCAGCGAAATCAGAAAAGAACAACCTTAATGACAATTAATTATCTTTTTGATGAAAAATTAGGTAAAACTAATTATAATTTAGAAGAAGATCTCCCTTTAAATATTTTGGATCTAGGATGTGGAACGGGATTCTCTTCAGATATGTTAGTTGAGTTTGGTTTTAGAGTAATTGGTGTGGATATTCTTCATGACATGCTTTCAAAAGCGAATAAAAAGAGGAAAATGTTAGAGATTAATAAAATAATGCTTATTTTAGCCGATATAAATAATTTACCAATAAGAAACCATTCTATTCATTTTGTTACGTCAATTTCGGCATATAATTTTATTACTCATGAAAAACATGGTCAAAGAAATAAAAGGATGATTGTGAATAATACAGCTAAATATCTAAATAAGATTTTGAAAACTGACGGTCGGATTGTTATTGAATTTTATCCTGAAAATGATGAGGAATTGAATTTATTCAACTCTTCATTCACTGAAAATGGATTCGAAGGATTTATGATTAAGAATAATCCAAATCAGAGATCTGGGCAAATTTTTTTGTTATTAAAGAAAACGCGATAAAAAATGGGAACTTGTAAATTTTGTAATAAAACAGATAAATTAATTTCTAGGACATTAAATATATGTAGAAATTGTATTTTGACCAAAGATTGGAACCATGTGAAATCGCATATTTTATCAGTTCATAATAAAGTCCGCCAATTAGAAGAATTACCTGAAAGACCACCAAAAGCAACTAACTTAAATGTTAAATTGAAATGTAATTTATGTCTAAATGAATGTTCTCTCTCTGCGGATGATACAAGTTATTGTGGTTTAAGAAACTTTAAAAAAAATAAAAGTGGAGATTTGCCCCTTCCTTCAAAATTAAAGGGATATATCCATGGTTACCTTGATAATAATCCAACTAACTGCTGTAATGCATGGTTTTGTCCTAGTGGTACTTCAAGCGGATATCCCACTTATTCTGTTAAGGAAGGACCAGAATTTGGAACATATTCATATGCGGCGTTCTTTTATGGTTGTACATTTGACTGTTTGTTCTGTCAAAATTGGTCTCATAAAAGGATTTCTAAAAAGAGACTGTTTGATGTAGAAACTTTAGCAAATCAAATTGTTAAAAATAAGAAAATAACCTGCTTATGCTATTTTGGAGGTACGCCTGAGGCACAATTACCATTTTCAATTAATCTAGCTGAAAAAATTCTTGAGAAAATCAAAAATGAAGGTGAAAAGCGAATTTTTAGAATATGTTGGGAATGGAATGGAAGCGGAAACCGTAAATTAGTAGAGAAATGCATGGAAATTGCAATTAAAACCGGGGGAAATATAAAATTTGACTTAAAAAGTTTTAATAAAAAATTGAATCTTGCTTTATGTGGAGTAAGCAATAAAAGGACTCTTGATAATTTTAAATTTTTAGCGGAAAATTACTTTGGAACAAGAGGAAAAGAAATGCCAGAGATAAGTGCATGTACCTTGATGGTGCCTAGTTATGTGAATCATGAGGAAGTAGAACAAATTGCCCAATTTATCAGTAATATTAACACTAAAATACCTTATAGTTTGTTAGTATTCCATGGAGATTACCAAATGAGAGATTTACCAATTACTCCCCGAAAACAGGCAGAAAAATGTCTAGAAGTTGCGAAAAATTACTTAGAAAGGGTTAATTTAGGAAATAAGTTTCTATTAGGATTTTCCTAGTTTTAATCAAACACTCTTTTTACTATTAGATGATAAAATTTATTTAATAGCAAAAATTATCGATTATACAAATTATAATTGAGAATATAATAAAATCGTAAAACTTAAAAACACTTTACTGGTGATATAAAATACAAAAAGCTCGCATACGATTGTCTTCTACCGAATTAGAAGCTTTAAAATCAGTATGTGAGCAATTACAAAACGTTTGCTCAAAAACGGGTATTAAACGTTATGGCCCCATTCCCTTACCTACAAAAAGACTGAAAGTTCCAGTATTAAAAGCTCCTTCTGGTCAAGGGACAGCAACATGGGCAAAATTTGAAATGAGAATTCACAAAAGACTGTTCGAAATCATCACAGATGAGAAATCAATGCATTTAATAATGAAGATACAAATTCCTGAATCCGTGCTCGTAGAGATTGAACTGATGTAGCTAATGAGAGCTACCATATATACTGGAGTCCGTCCTCGTAGAGATTGACTTGCGGTGCCTAGAACTCAACAAAAATGTTAGAATAACATAAAAAGTTGCACAACAAAAAAAGTGAAATACCTATTTTTATATGGGTTTAAAGTACTTTTTGACCTCCAATTACTAATAATGGATGGAAGCGCAAAAAATCCTACATCTTTTTTCCTTATGCCCTATATCTGAGATCCGCTGATATACAATTGGAATTCATCGTCGTTAATCCTTATATCAGCTATCCACTCCTCCCTGGCATATAAAAGTCCGGGATAAAAATATTTGAAACTGTTATTCTCTATACTTATACTTTCGAAGAAGTTCTGAAACCCATACTTTTTTTTCAGCACTTTATTAAAAAAATATTCAAAATTGAAATCGGAATATTGGAGAGTTCCTTCTGGTTGAAGCCCATCACAAATTACTTTTACCGCTTTTTTGATCGGGAAGGTTTCCGAATCAAAATACTGGTTAAATTTTTGTTCTAAAAGTTCCTTGCTCAGCTCTTTTTTGGTGGCAATATAAAATTCCCTTCTACAAATAATTCATCACCATTGGTTTATTTTTCTATAGCTAATTACGATATATAAATCAGTATTAGTTGAAATTGAATTGATGTAATCATTCTTTTTATAATAAAGGGAATTCCTATTTTTAAATGAATTTAAATCATTAAAAATCAATATTTATAATAAGAAAATAAGATTAATTTAGATTAATAATTAAGAAGGAATGATATGGCGGACTTTCACACTAAAAGTTTTTTTGGTCAGAACAGAGGATTAATAATTAATAGCCCAGCGAAGTTAGTTCCTTATGTATTTCTACTATCGATAAAAAGAAAAAAAGATGGGAGTTGGGAAAAACCTACGAAAGGAGAGGGTCGCACTGTGAAACTTTCAATAGAAGAAATCATATGTATTTTAGAAGTTCTTAAACGAAAAAGTGCCAATTGGCGCGGGTATCATGTGTTTAAAGACAATAAGACCGAAATCTATGTAGGATGGGAAAGTGAGGCTAGGGAAGTATTAATAGTTAATGTAGGTGAGTATAAGAAAAAACTAAGGTTTCCAAATACAAATTTTCTAACTTTATTGCTTGAGCACATATTGACAGAAAAAATCGAATTTGCCACTTCGGGTACTTTCGTATCGAAAACTGAAAAAATAGAGAGCAAAGATTATGGAGTATTTTCTGAACACATAACCGCACGGGATGGTCTTCAAGTTGTAGAAACTACAGAATATGGTGT
>JAHQWS010000195.1 GCA_029856295.1 Promethearchaeia archaeon | reverse complement strand
AAGTAGAAATTAGGAGCCATACGATTATAATTGCCCCTAAAGTTAATAATAATATCAATAGTGGTAAGACTCTAAATATGTAAAATTTAGCGCTTATGGCATTATTTGGGCAACTTTCTCCGCAACAAAAGCATTCGATACATAGATCATGGTCAACTATAATCCGATCATTTTGATTAACTAAAGCTTCCGCAGGGCAATGCTCTACACATTCTTCACAGAGTATGCATCGTTTACGATTGATCTTAATAGATATTTTCATCAATTTTTCTGATATTTTTGAAAAAAGACTACTTTCTCTAATACGATCCTTTTTTAGGAGGGAAATTTTCGGTTTTTTAAAGTCTTTTACAACGAAATCATTAATATTATTCACTCCAATAATATCTAGTTGAGTTATATTTACAGGAAGCTCCGTTCTTTTTGCTAAGGAGGTTATTGCATCTATATCATTCGGATTTCCATTCATTAGTGTATATCCTACAATGTCTACAGCAGCAGGATTAAATCCTGCGATCACTAAACCAACTTTCCTTGGTTTACCTGCTCTTGGACCTTTGCCTTCCATAGCAATAACAGCGTCCATGATAGTTAACACCTTAGGGAAATCGCTTTTACTAGTTTCCTCCACAGCAAAAAATATGTCTGCGAGCATTTTTTGAAAATTTATTTTATTTTTATGTATCATATGCATGTTCATCTTGTTCCCTAAAAGACCAAAAAGATTTTTGATTGCACCTGTATAAACGTATCCGTTATGGGTTTTTAGCTTAGGCAAATTAATAAGTATATCCACATCCTTAATTTCTTTTGGTAGGTATATGTTTTCTTCAATGTCATATTCAGGATTATTCAATTTGACTTTAACTCGTTCAGACTCAAAAAAATTAATAGTTCTTACCTCTTCTGCTTCACATATATCTATGAATTTGCTTCTCTTAAATGTAATATTAGTTAATTTCTTAGTCATTGTAGAATCGGCAACGACAACTTCTTTCGCTTTCATATCTGCTTTTAAGATTTTTATTAATTCTAACGCTATTTCTGGCGGGGTAAATGCATTTTTCGAGGGGGCAAGAAGATTGGGTTTTAGCAAAATTGATTTATTGGTAAAATATTCCTTAATTCCTAACATCTCGAAAATTGATCGTAAAGCTTTGTTGATTTCTTCTGGTATGTATTCGTCTAACGTGAGTACAACAACTTTATTTTTCATATAATTAAATTTTTGTGGTAAGCTCTTCTCTTTTGTCTCGTGTAAGTTAATCTTTCCGATTTTTGAACTGATATTTGCCATATGTATTCACCTTCAAATTTAAGATTATAATTCTAAACTGATTTAAAATTTTTCTGATTATCTAGATTAACCAATTAAAGAGATTTGTTTAATGCACAAAATAAAAAATAAAATTAATGAAACGAAGTTTAGAATATTTTTTTCCTAGTTCTTCCCTAATTTAGTTATACTTCTAATAAAGTTGTGGATTTAAAGATATCTTTTTGGAAAAAATTATATTTAGTATAAAAGAATGTTTTTAAAATACTCTGAAATTATCTAAAACTAATAGTTTTAATATTTGAAAATGAATAGGGATTTTTTATGGGAATAGTAATTAAGAATGGTATAATTATTGAAGGTACTGGTTCTCCACGATATAAGAGTGATATTTTGATAGAGAATGAGGAGATTAAGAAGATTGGCAATAACTTAGCGGCAAAAGGGAATATAATAATTGATGCTTCGAATAAAGTTATTGCTCCAGGATTTATCGATATGCATTCACATGCCGATCTCACGATTCTGCAAATCAATAGAGCCGAACCTAGTATTATGCAGGGAGTTACTACCCTGGCTGTGGGGATGTGCGGTTTAGGACTCGCTCCCGCCAACAATAAGGTAAGAAAATATTATGCTAATTTTGTTACCAACATGTTTGGCTCTACCAAATTACAGCTATATGATACACTTCGAGAGTATATGGAGGCCATCGAGGAAAAAGGAATCTCTCCAAATTTAGCGTTTTTTATACCTCATGGAAATGTAAGGACGGGCGTATTAGGTATGGAAGATCGCCCTGCCACGGGTGAGGAACTTGAGATAATGAAAACTATTATTAGGCGGGACATGGAAGCAGGTGCTTTTGGGTTATCCACGGGACTTATATATTCCCCAGGAATAATTACACCTACGGAAGAGATAATTGAGCTTGCAAAGGTTGTCAGCGAGTATAATGGAATTTACGATTCTCATATGCGAAACGAAGGAACCAGCGTGGTAGATACGGGAATGAACGAACTCATAGAGATTGCAAGAAAAGCTCAAATTCAAGCTCATATTTCCCATTGGAAGGCCGCAGGTAATACTGCCTGGAATTTAACTTCAGATATGATAAATTTAGTTAAAAAAGTTCGTAGTGAGGGACTTAATATTCACGCAGATCTTTATCCATATGAAGCAAGCTCAAGTAGCTTATCAGGACTTTTATTAAAACCATGGGTTTACGTTAATTTTAAGGAAAACTTGACAAAATCTGAATTAAGAAAGAAAATTTTAGATGATATTATTAACACTCTCATGTCCAATTATTTGACAAATGTTCCAGAAGGATTTTCGAAGTCAGATTTAATTGAAGGAATCATTTCCTATTTGATGACAAATACTAGAATTATTTCTGCGTTATACAATAGGGAAGTTGAAGGTTTTAAATTAGATAAAGCATTAAAATCGCTTTATCCGAAAAAAAAAACTCTTGAGGCTTTATTAGATTTTATAAGAGATGAGGAGGGTTCTATAATGGTCTCTATTAAGATGATGAGTGAAAGAAAAAGCATTATATCCCTGTTTAAACAAGATTTTGTATGCATTGGTTCTGATGGTATAATTCCTTTAAAGGGTAATACTCATCCACGCTCTTATGGAACATTTTCAAAAATATTAGGGAGATATATTAGAGAAAAAAAAATTGTATCTTTCGAAGAAGGAATTAGAAAGATGACTTCCTTACCGGCCTCAATTCTTCATTTAAAGGATAGGGGTATCATTAAATCAGGGTATAAAGCAGATTTAGTAGTATTCGATCCCGAAACTATAGCTGATAAGGCAACCTATAAAAACGGTTGCCAATATCCAGAAGGTATCGATTATGTTATTGTGAATGGTGAAATAACTGTTGAAAAAGGGAGGCATCATGGAACCTTAAATGGACAGATTTTAAAGCATAAAAAGTAAAAAATATATCCAATTATTAAAATAACATATGACACAAATTTAAAAAATAAAAAAAATGTTTTAGATTTAATTTTGTTTTTCCATCAATTTGGCGTGCTTCTCTTCGTGCATTTTTAAAACTTTTTCCTGAACTTCTTTCAAATGATCTCCTTTTAAGGGATACCAATGGAGAATAAGCGCACCTAAAAAAAGAGCAACTCCAGGAAGGACCCCTATTACAATTTTTATCATGAATATGGCAGATTCCGGTTGGTCTAAAACAATTTGTCCACCTCTGGCTGGCAAAAAGCCTGACATCTGCAACAATATGGCAGCGGCAGCTATAGCGAGAGATTGAGCAGGCTTAGTTATGAACGCATTAACACCGAAGAAACTGGCCTCCCTTCTTACTCCAGATTTAGTTTCATCCTCGTCAGCAATTTGGGCAAAAAGCACATTAGTTAGTACTAATGGACCAGATATACCAAATCCAGCAAAAAACAAGCATATATATATTAAGGGGTTTGGTATAAAAGGGATTGCAATTAAAAAGCAAGCACTAATAATTAAAAGTGTTTGATTTGCTTTTGCTACACCTAATTTTCCTGCTAGCATATTAGCGAATACTGTACCAATTATCAATCCTACAAATAAAGCCAATACTAAATAAAGGGTAGAAACTCGCAGAACATAATCTCCCAAATAGAACATTAATCCTAAAAGGATCGCTTGCATGAAAATACTCATGAAATTGGCACATGCAACTATTAAAAAGGATTTACTTTTAAAAGTGTATTTAAAAGAATCAACAAGACCAAGAGGTTCGTCCACCTGTGTGAATTCTGGACGTTCTTCAAATCTATAAGTGGGAATTATTATAAATATTGTTCCAATAACCCCAACTACAATTACTCCTATATATAATGGAAGTAGGGATACTTGACCTGCTTTGGGTCGCAAAAGCTCAGGAACGACAAATCCTATTATCACTCCTAAAAGATAAAAAAGACCACCATACTTTTGAAAGTCACCCCTTTCCTTGTCAGATTCAGTAAGCTCTGGCAATAAAGCAGAGTACACAAGAAAAATTATAGTATATGCCGTATCGTATATAAGCATCGTAATTAACATCCATAAGAAGATAGAAAAATCATCCAGAGTTAATGGTACAAACCAAACTAAAATAAACCCTATACCAAGTAATGGAGCTGTATATCGCATATATGGTATTCGTCTGCCCAACTTCTTAGAACTTTTTGAATCAGAAATATAACCAAAGAGAGGGTCATTTATAGCATTCCATATGGCATATATCCCCGCCGCAATAGCAATCCAAAACGCTCCCAAACCTAAATAAACTTGGTAAAAATAAAGAAGTAATGAAGCATAGATTCCAGATATTATCGCTCCACCGAAGTTCGCCAAAGACCAAATAAGTTTATCAGCAATTGTATATGTTGGTATAATACTTTTCTCAGACATAACATCACTTTTTTTTTATAAAAATTTTTAGAACTTCTAATTTATAATTCTCTCTCTTTTTTATATAAAACTTATCATTTTGAAAAAGTAGTTTAAGCTATTTTTTTTGAATTAGCAATATTAGATTCAATGTCTAATATTAAAAAAATAAAAATTTAAAGTTAAAGTTAAAAGTTTCCAAAAAGCAATAAAAAAATTATTTTTCTCTTTCTTTTAGCTCGGGTTTTTTTCCTCTTCTTTTCTCT
>JAHQWS010000194.1 GCA_029856295.1 Promethearchaeia archaeon | reverse complement strand
ATCTTGCATTCTTCTGGTTTTAGTACATCTTCTTCAGCTAAACCAGGAGTATCGGTATCGGTTGGAAAAAGAATTGAAACTTTGATTTTATAAGGTAATAATTCGTGCCGTAGAACTTCTGCTAAACCAAAAACAGCGAATTTAGATGGACAATAGGTTGCATAACCCATAACTGCCATAAAGCCCATTATTGAAGATGTAAAAGTGATATGTCCAGTTTTAGCCTCCATGAAATAAGGTATAATGATGAGTGTAGGGACTAACTGACCGTAATAATTCACGTTCATATTATTTTTAAAGTCATTGAGAGTTAACTTTTCAATATATTGCACGAATGCATAACCTACAAAGTTAAAGAGATAATCGGGAACTCCGCGTTTATCAATAAAATTTGTTAAGAGCGGCTTTAGCTTATCCATATCGGTTGTATCGCAGGAAATAATTTCAATAAATTGTGAATCGTTAGACTTTAATTTATTACATTCTTCCTCAGCTTCTTTTAGTGCATCAATACCTCTTGCTATAAGGCATACGCTCCCTCCTAATTGGACAAAATCCTTAGCTGTAGCCTTTCCCATTCCCTTAGAACCTCCGGGAATAACGGCAAGCTTTCCTTTAAAAGGTTGGGTTTCAATTAATTCATTTTTTACCATTTTTTTCGCCAATTTTCCTATTCTTTTTATTCAATTTTATAATGTACTATTTAAAAATTTAATCATCAATAGATTATAAAAACTGACTATTCATTAAGGCGTTTATACCATTTTTTCATAAGTTTATAAATATTAAGGTATTCCGAATAAAGTTTATCGTATCGTTGTCTATTTTCAGGATTAGGTGTAAATACTTTTGAGATTTTTATGTGTTTAGGGATATGATCCCAATCAATATAACCTAATCCAACCGAAGCTATAAAAGCAGCACCCCGAGCATTTGCTTGTATTGGATTTTCTACTTGTTTTATTTTTCTATTAAGAACATCTGCAAAGATTTGACACCAGACATTACTGCTAGCACCTCCTCCGATAATATTAATTTCAGGCATAATAAAATCGCCTTTTTTCATTCCAGGCCTCTCCTTTTTTACCCATTTCTTAATAAATTGTTCCACATAATAAAATAACCATCTTACATTATAGGCAACACCTTCAAATACCGCTCTTATCAAATGTTCACGTGTGGTATTTAGCGAAATGTTATGCAAACCCGCTCTTATTGTATGATCATCTATAGGGGTTCTCTCTCCATAAAGCCATGGAGTAAAAATAAGACCATTTGCACCAGCAGGGGTATTTTCTACAATTTTATCGAAAACTTTATACACGTCAGGGACAGCTTCTTCAACTAACAATTCATCTTTATGATATAGAATATTATCTCTTAGATAAGTCAATGCTCCTCCTGCAATCTCCTGCTCGTTAGCTAAAAAGTATTTTCCAGGAATGGCTGATGGAAAACTAGCCATGCCATGAAACATGTCTGTCTTTTTAAATGGCACATGACAAATTAACCAGTCTGAGGTACCAATACAAAGATGACCCTCGTAATCTCTCACGGCGCCTGAACCAATAGTTGCGGCATGCAAATCTGGTGCTCCCATTAAAACTTTCGTGCTCTTTTCCAAACCTAATGTGTCAGCGACTTCTTTTGTTATTGGACCTAAAACATCAATAGAATTTCTCAAATCAGAGGGGAATTTATCTGGCGTAACTCCAGCTTTCTTTATTAATTTTTTAGAATAGGTAATATTATTAATATCTCTAATATCTGTAAGCCAATGATTATGAATAGAAGCAAATGATGCCGCAAATTTTCCTGTTAATTTAAGATTTATAAAATCATGTGGTTCTAAAAAATTAAATGTCTTTTCGTAAATATCAGGGCGCTGATTTTTTATCCATAAGATATGAGCGATAGGATCTTTACCCGATAAGGTTGGACCTCCACCAGTTATTTTAATCCATTTAAGAATTAAGGGAAGAGAATATCCACTAACTTGTAATAGACTCTTATGAAGTTTCTTTATGTAAGGTTGACCACGTGTGTCCATCCATATGATTGAGTTCATTAAATGGTTTCCATCTTTATCTACTGCCACTGTACCAGACCACTGACTGGTATTACACACCCCTACGATCTCTTCTACTGGTACACACCCCGAATCAATGAGCTTTTTAGCAGTATTCATTATAGCATTCCACCAATCATCAGGATCTTGTTCAGCTCCACCTCCTTCAAAAATATGTAATGGAACCTCCTCAAAAATCCAATCAACTACGTCACCATGAGTAGAACAAATAGCAGTTTTAGCTCCAGATGTGCCATGATCGATTGCTAAAATATACTTTTTTTTTTCAATTGACATATTTAATATTAATTTTGTTTTGGTTTATATAATTTTTTTTTAATAAGTAGAATCCGAACTTTCACTAATTTTAAAATAAAAAATAGCCACTTAATTTGAGATCTTTATTTTTTATTATATTCTTCATATCTTCCTATATCTTGTTTTAGAATATAAACCAAAACTTATTTTTTTATCCACAATTTTATTTAATTAAATAAGAATTTACTAAGATAATTCTTAAAATTTCAAAAAAAGGGATATTGACTTAAAATGAGTATGAAATATGAAGAACAGATAGCAAAAATCAAAAACATTGTCAATCAACCAGTAAGCAAATTTAAACCTGATGAGCTGAAAGGGATTGTCGAACGGTATGAGAAAAATCATGCGAAATCTAAAGAAGCATTTGAAAGAGCCAGGAAAATATTACCTGGTGGGGTGGAGCATAATCTTGCGTTTAATTATCCTTTTCCTTTAACTAGTAAACGTGTGTATGATTGCTACATGGAAACCGTTGATGATGTGGTATTAACAGATTTTCTTATGTGTGGAGGTCCAATTATTTTAGGGCATAATTATAAGCCACACACAGATAAGATATTGGATGTCATAAGAGAAGTTGGTCCGTGTCACGGAATAACTCAAGAATATGAATATTTAGCTGCAGAAGAATTACAGAAACATTTCCCCTCTTGTGAGGTAATAAGGTGGCTACAAACCGGAACCGAGACAGATATGTTAGCCATGAGAGTTGCTAGAATATTTACTAATCGGAAATGGATTATTAAAATTGGCGGGAGCTATCACGGGTGGAGTGATCAATTAGTCTACGATATGCATATTCCTGGTACTGGAATGCTGGAATCACATGGTATGCCTAAAGATATCTACAAGTGGATTGACGCTTGTCCTCCTAATGACATTGAAGAAATGAGAAGAATGTTTAAAGAAAAACGTAAAGTAGCAGCAGTAATAATAGAACCGATGGGTGGTGAATCTGGCGCAATGCCAGTGAGACCTGAATTCAATAAGGAACTGGAAGAATTATGTCATGAAAACGGGGCTTTATTAATATCAGATGAAGTTGTATGTGCCTTTAGATTGCATATGGGAGGTGGACAAGCATATTTTGGGTATACACCAGACTTATCTGTTTTTGGAAAAATCGTAGGGCACGGTTATCCATCAGCAGCAGCGCTCGGTGGAAGAGCGGATGTCATGGCTACCGTTGCAGCTGGTGTAGGTGGAGGGGCAAAAAGAGCATACTGTGGAGGCACCTTAGCAGCCAATCCACTAACTTGTGCAGCTGCGTATTGGGCAATGAAATTTGTCGAAGAAACGAATGCTACGGAAAAGGCTGGAAAAGCCGCATCAAGATTAACTGAAGGAATGAATGAGATTTTTGCGAAATATAGTCTACCATGGTTTTCATATAATTACAATGCGACTGTACATTTTCACACGAGTTGTGTCTTCGGTTTAGATTTAAAGAATCCTAAGCATATAGGGCAAATTACGGAGAGAAAACATTTTATGGAACAAATGGGGGCAGCATTGATTGACGAAGAATTAATTTCGGTTGCAGGTAGCAGATTTTATACTTGTATGCAACATTCTGACGAAATCGTAGATAAAACCTTAGAAAAAATGGATAATATTTGTCAAAAGATTGAAAAAAATTAGTTACGCTAATAAAATTTATTTTTTTCTCTTTTTCTTTTCAAATTTTTTAATTAAAAATTTAAATTGTAATTCTATTTACTTCCCCCTTGAAATCAATTGACTCAATAAAAATAGGTTATATTCTTATTGTGTTTTTTTTTCTTCCATTTTTCTATTCCCGTTATTATAATAGCTTTCTCTTAAATCCTATAATTCAAAAAATTATTTTAGATTGG
The DNA here is from genome assembly GCA_029856295.1 of Promethearchaeia archaeon. GTDB lineage: Archaea > Asgardarchaeota > Lokiarchaeia > Sigyniarchaeales > SOKP01 > LW40-45. Next base: position 693 of record JAHQWS010000194.1, on the reverse strand, counting down.
ATTAAATAAATAAGAAATTATTAATAAAAATTAATAAAAAAATATAAAAAAAATGTGTTTAGATTCCAAGTTCTTCCAGTTTAGCCTTGTTTGCCGCAACTCGATTAGGTGTGAGGTCATAAAACTTCCAAAAGATCATAATTGTTATAATGATTAAAATCGCCGGAACTATAGCTGCATGTATGCGAATTCCAAAAAGCGCTAAATCTGGAGTTGGGCTACGTGCTAATAATTCTTTACGACTCGGAGCCCCCCCTACAAACCCCGTTAAAGTGTGCACGATTGCAATGGTAATTGCAATTGTCGAATATCCTAATCGTATAAAAAAGGCTTGATATCCGTAATATATTCCTTGCTTTTTTTTTCCATCACGTACTGCCGCATCATCTATAACATCTGCCAATGTTATAGGATCAGAAAACCATTGACCACCAAGTCCTATTCCAAAAAATATTAAGACGATAATCCAACTAAGTAGATCAGAGACAAATATCATTGGAATGAATGTAAAAAACATTATTATAGCCCCTATAACACTAATTTTTTTGTTGTTGTTTATTCTATGAGATAATGTGACCCAGAGTGGGACTGAAATGAGAGCCCCAATGAGAATCGCACCTAAAAGAAACGTGAGAACCCCGGCTTCCTCATCCAATATATATGTAACTATATAAAATGCGGAATATTGTAACA
>JAHQWS010000193.1 GCA_029856295.1 Promethearchaeia archaeon | reverse complement strand
GTCCTCTCTTTTACCAGCAATTATTTTGCCTAGTGGTTGAGAGAATTCATGCCTTTTGTTCAGCGGGAGACTTAAATCCATATCTTTCTTAATAAGGTTCAACCTCAAAAAAAATTGTTTTTACAATAATGGTATGTATTTTAAAGAATATATTAACGAACTCTTAGGGCATATTTTCCCGGGACTCCGACCTTTAAATATTCTGCAATTTTTGATATCTGAGGTTTGAAAATAATGACTTCACCATGATAATCATCACTTAGCGTATGTGTCTTGCACTTTGGGCAGATAGTATCATTTTTTGTTATAATATGACAAGTTTTACATGCTTTTTCTTTTGCCAATTAAATCACCTATAAATATTAATTTAGTTTTTTTTCTTTCCATCCTTTTTTGCTGTAGCATCATCTTCTTTAGCTGAGAACTCATCTTCAATATCTTGTTCGATCCATTCTTGTTTTCCCAAAAACTTTTGTCTCATAGTTAATCCGAGCTTACCGCTACGTCCAGTTCCCAGTGAAACAGCGATTATTCTTGCTCTTACTAGATCATTTACCTCTAGAATTTTCCCCGTTTCTTTTCCAATAAATCTATTTCCTACAGCTTCATAAGCTATATAATCATCACAAATCTGAGAAACATGAACTAAGCCATCCAGTGGACCAAGCCGTATGAAGGCACCGAAGTCTACTATTTCGACAATGTCTCCCTCAATAACTTCAGAAATCGACGGCTTGAAAGCAAGAATTGTGAATTCACATTGGTGGAAGGTGTTGGCATTTCCCGGAATTATTAAACCAGGCCCCACATTGAGCACATCAACCACAGCTATGATAAAACCGTACTCCTTAGTGATAATCCCCTCGTAATCATCGGCTAAAATTATCCTGGCACTTTTGGTCTTTGGTTCACTAAATAAAAATGGAGGTATTTCGATCCGTCCCGCGATGGTAATCAACTTAAACATTTTACACCAATTCCTTGAACTGAGCGTTTTTCTCAGAGTTTACTTAATTTAATTAAAACTAATAGAATTTAAAATTTAGATGTAGTTGAAAATGTATAATAGAATTAATATTTTGTGGTTTTTGTGAATTATTCTACTCAAAAGCGAGAAAATTTTAAATTAATTTTGCGATTTTTTCGCAAGTTCTTTTACAATCTAGGAAGATTAGACCGAGTCTTACATCTTTTGTCGTTGAAACTGTCAAAACTGCATTTTGACCTGCTGATAAAACGAGTAAATATCCACTAGTCCCTTTGACATATACTTGTTCAAATTCTCCTTTATTCATCTCTAGTGCAGCCCTTTCTGCTAAACTCAGAAGCGCAGCGGTCATTGCAGCTATTCGCGTTTCATCAACACCTTGGGGTAAAGCAGAAGCAATCGGCAAGCCTTCCACAGATACAATTGCGGCGGCTTTAACTTCGGGGATTGCAGCTAATAATTTTTTAAGAATAGTATCTAAAGACTCGGGAGTTGACTCCATAGTACGGTCTTACTCACAAATTAATTTGGGATAGTAAATATATTTTTTTATTGTTTATAATACTTTTAATTTTTTACCTTTTATTTAATTAATTCTAAAATTAATCATATTTAATTTTTTAGCTTTTAGTTTTTAAAGTTTTTATTCATGATTTAACAATAATCACATTCTAGTTTTAGTTATTTTTTATGTTTATTTTTGAGAGGTTTCATCATTATTTCGCTAGTTTTATCTGGTATATCTTCTATAGCTTCTATAGCAATTTCCGCTTTTTTATAAGGGATAGAGGGTTTGGATTCATCAAAAGGGGCATTACAGACCCAACAAGCATTTTCTAAATTTGTTAATGCCTCTACACATTTTTTGCAATAGAGCACATTACATTTGGGACATGTAAATACCTTAAATCTACGTAATTTTCCTTTACAAACAATACAGATTCCTTGTTCACGATATAATGATATCTCTTCAGGGTTAATTTCCATTGGCCTTGATTTGGATAAAAATCGGTATTAATACCTAACCAATGGTTAATTATTTGATAAAATTTAATATTTATCAATATTTTTCAAAAGAAACAAATTAACAAAAGATTTGGTAATAAAGATCACATATTTCGAGTTTTTAATTTCATTTTATGGTTTGATTTTTACCCTTTTTTTCTTTATCCTAGCTTTTCTAATGTTTTTTATAGGTATTAAAGGTCATATTGTTCAAAATCATTATGGTGGTATTTCTACTATTATATGTGGAATTATTTTTATTTCCTTTGGATTTTATCATCTCTCTTTTGGATTAATTCTTTATCCCTTCATCGGTTTTACTGTGTGGTGGATTGGAATTATAGTTGGCATCAACTTAATTTTTGGGTTAATTGTTCGAAGGGAATTAAAAAAAATAGAGGTTAAACATCAAATGGGGAATTATTCTGAATCTGGAGGTTCTCAAAAATCATCTATACAAAAATTTATTGAAATGATGACTCAAGAAAATCCATACCAGGATAATATTTCTCTTAAGATGGAAGCTGTGAGAAAAAGCTTTCACTTATGGGGGATTTTATTAATACTAGCTTATTTTGGATTCTTTTTTTGGGTGCCTCCGTTAACTGATATGATCAATCGAAATGTACTTGATTTAATTAAGGAAACAGAATGGCTCTATAACATTATATGGGGTGATGTAGATAAGTATCCCTATAAAAGGAAAGATTTTCAAGCGGTTATTGATATTACTATGTTCTCTTTAATTGGAGCGTTATTTTTCATGATTATTCCCGATATAATTAGAGTTGTTTGGGGTCCAGAATATTCTTTTTTAAATTTTGTAACTAAGCCGATTCTACGAAACAAAGAATATAATTCGATTGGTCCTCAGATCTTTTTACTCGTAGGAGTTTCATTTTCTTACATGTTATATGTCATGGGGCTCGTTAATGTCTTAGTTCTTTTTACTGGAATATTAATTGCCTGTTTTTCAGATGCATTAGCAGCCTTAGTAGGGAGGTTTTATGGAAAACACAAAATTAATTGTATTGGCGGGGATATCAAATCTGTTGAGGGCTTTATAGCAGGAACTTCTAGCGCTTTTTTAATCGGCTTAATTTTATTGGGGCCCTTTTATGCGCTATTTGGTGCTTTAATTTTCTTTCTATTAGATTTCTTTCCCACCTATATTGCCGATAATATCTTAAATCCTATTGTGATAGTGGTTTCTCTTCATCTCGTGATATTATTATTAGGAATTCCTATTGGATGGTACTAATTCACTATTAAAATAAAACTTTAGGTAATACAAAAAGATATATATCATATCTTCAGAATTTGAACTATGGCGAATGAAAATTCGGATCAATCACCTACATACCCCCCACACCTCGAGTGGATGGAAAATGAGTGGGCTAAAGACCATAAGATGCAAAGATTCTTTCCCATTCCTTATCCCAAAAAAGAAGTGTTTAGATGGTTTATTAATCATGTATTTGGTCCCTCTAAAAAACGTAAAAAGAAATATAGTTTTTTACAGCATGAATCTAAATTGAATGAAATATTGACAGTAAATTATAAGATTGGATTTGTGGGCGATATTATGAAAATGTTTCAATATTACCTTGTATTTGACCAATCTGTAATAGATTTTTTTGGAGATGTTGAATTGCTTGTAGGTAATTTAGAAGGAATATTAACATTACAACCTGGTTTCATTGCTGCTCAAAGACATAATAAAGAAATAGTACAACAGTTAAAAACTGTAAAACCAGCTAATAAATGGCTATTATGCCTGAGTAATAACCACAGCGGAGATTTTGGTCTTGCTGATTTTGTTTTACATTTAGATCGCCTAAGATTTGAAGGTTTTAACGTATTTGGACGAAAAGATATGCCAAGATATATCTATGATAACAGATTAAATTTTGTATCGGGGACTATGTGGAAAAATCAGAATGGCGTTAAATATGTAACACGTTTTAAAGAAATAGAAAATCATTATGCGGATGAATCAAATATATTCAATATTTTATATCCACATTGGTATTATGAATATGAATTATATCCAAGACTAAAAATTAAAAAAACCGCTGAAACTCTCCTCGAAAGATGGGATTTAATCTTTGGACATCATCCTCATGTTGTACAACCAATTACTCAAATAAAGGTGGGTGAAATCAATAAATTATTGGCTTATTCGGCAGGAAATTTTTCAGCAGGTCTTGAAATAGATGCCCATAAGTATGGTTTGATAATGAAATGTGAAATTGGACCATTAAAATCAGACTCTTCAAAATTAGCTGTTGGGAAAGTTGAATGGAAGTTTACGTATAATGATAACAATATTAATGAAAATAAAGAAAAATATGTAAAATTCAAAAAAAATATGCCTAAACCTAAAGATGGCCCTATTTTAGTTGTTAAAATAGTAGAGGAAAATGAATTTTTTCCTCAAATAAATTACATGGATTAAATTTTCCTTTTTTTTTTAATTTTTGTTTATCTCTTTACGACATCTTTAAAATCTAAAGCAATAAAAACCATTCCTTATTACTTTATACAAGATGAGAGAATTAATCGATGAATTAAAAAATATTAGACTAGCAATATTTGATTTAGATGGTATAATTTATCGTGGTCAAAAATTAATTCCAAGTGTAGACTGGATTATAGAAGAGCTGTGTAATTTATCTATTAAAGTAGTATATAATTCAAATAATTCTACTATTACTCGTGAAATGTACGTAGAAAGATTGAAAAAATTTAATATCCAAAGCGAAATTTCTGATTTTTACACAAGTGCTTCTATTTCTTCGTCAGAAATTACTAAAATAAAGAAAAATGCCAATATTTTTGTAATTGGGGAAATTGGTTTAAGAGAAGAATTGAAATCAATGGGACACGTAATATTGACTGACCCTTCCAATTATGATGATGTTGATTTTGTAATTGTAGGACTTGATAGAGATTTT
>JAHQWS010000192.1 GCA_029856295.1 Promethearchaeia archaeon | reverse complement strand
CTCCGGTTGTGGTATTGTATGTTCCAGCTTCATCAATAGTTATAGTTTTTCTATTACCATTATCATCAATGATTAAATCTTCTGGCAGAAGAATTTTATCTTTATATTTTTCATAAGTTTCTACAATCATATCTTTATTAGCTTCTAAATCCTTAGCAATAATATTATGATTTACCTCTCCCATGTTTTTCCCTAAAGCTTCAAAGATTAAAATTGCGGTTAATCCAGAACATAGAGCATAATCTAGTTTTTCATTATCAAAATTATATTTCATTGCTTTAAATTTATCAATTGCTTTTGCTCCACCAATAAGCATTGCCATTGGTTTTTCAGGGTCTTCCATGATCTTTTTTAAATTTGCTAATTCTTTATCAGTTATGGGACCTGCCATCATTTTAGGCCATCCAACTATTGAGGCATGGGCACGATGAGCAGCACCGAAAGCATCTACAATAACATAATCGACCAAAGGATATAATGTTTGTATCATTTCGGTGTTTTCAGCATCTTTAAAAGTATTATATTTGGCCATTTCACCATCCCATTTACGAATATTATTTAAAACTAACGTTTCTCCGGGCTTAAGATTCTTAATCGCCTCAACGGCTTGTTCACCGAAAATATCCTTAACAAATTTTACAGGACGTCCAAGTTGTTTTTCAATCTCCTTAGCATGGATATCTAAATCAGTAAAATCATCACTTCCGGGTCTAGATTGATGTGCCATTATAATTACTGCACTATCTTTAAAGTGTTCATTCAGAGCAGGGACTAATGCTCTAATGCGGGGAGAATCTCTAATTTCCATTTTCTCTACATCAATATTGGAGTTAATGTCAACCCGCATGAGAACCTTTTTACCTTTCAAATCCACATCCTTATAAGAAGTATAATCAATCTTCATTTGCATCATCATTTTGATTTGGATTGAAATAAATTCAATATCAAATTATAATTCTTGACTTCTTAAATTCTTTTTTCAAATTTATAAACTTTAAAGGATTTAATTAGAATATTAAGAGAAAAAAAATTAGAAGCTATCATGAAGCATTCGTTGATGGGGATATTAATTAAAAATCTTACAAAATCGGATAATATTTTAAATGAAATTCCGATTTTAATTCCGGAACCTAAAGAAGTTTCTAAAACTGAAAATAATAATGCGTATATATTAACAAACGAGTGTACTATACGTTTTATAAGTATAAATAATTCTAATATTTTATTAGATGATTTGAACGATTTTCTCGGAACAGTTAGTACTATTAAATTAAATCAAGTAGTCGCAGACAATTCAGATGTCGAATTTCTTAATAGCAAAAATGAGCGGGATCTCTTAGATAAAAATAATGAGGAGAGCTATAATCTAGAAATTGATAACAACCAAATCTTAATTTATAGCCCTCATGTAAAAGGGTTATTTTATGGAATTCAAACGCTTATACAATTAACCAAAAATGCTTTTCTAACTAGTACACTTTCCCCTAAGAAAGAGGATCTTTTTTTACCTGAGATCTCAATCAGAGATGCTCCAGACTTTATGATAAGAGGTGTTGCTCAAGACCTTTCCAGAGGGCAGATATTTACAGTAGAAAATGCTAAGAGATATCTGAAAATCCTTAGTCATTACAAAATGAACTTCTATTGTGCATATTTGGAAGATGTGTTCGCACATCCGAAACACCCTAAAATTGGAAAAGAACGAGGATCCTTAACATCTGATGAGATAAAGGAGATAGATGCTTTTGCTAAATCAAGATATATTGAATTTGTTCCCATTTTTGAGTGTTTAGGGCATGTAGATAATATTCTACAACATGAAGAATATGAAGATTTAGGAGAATTTCCGGGGGCTCATTCTTTAAATATATCAAATCCTAAGATCTATGATTTTCTTAATGATTATATTTCTGAAATAAGTAGAACTTTTTCAACTAAGTATTTTCATATTGGTTGTGATGAGAGTTTTGATATAGGGCGATACAGGTCTAAAAGATTTATAAAAGAACATGGTAAAAGTAAGGTATTAGTTAATTTTTATGAAAAAATATACCAAATTGCCAAAGAGAATGGTAATGATTATGTGATTATGTATGATGATATTATTAGAAAAGATGAAAATATTTTAAAGAACTTAAACAAAGATCTCATTTTGATGTATTGGGATTATGCTCCTAAAAAGAGTTTTCCATATTTAAAAAAACTGTTAAATGCCGGATATAAGGTAATTGCGAGTCCCTCGATGTTAAATTGGCAGAGAAATTTTCCGGATAATAAAAATGCGAGTAAAAATATAATTAATTTTATAAAAGCAGCATATCAAAGCAAAGATAATGGCTGTTTAGGAGTTTTAACTTCCACTTGGGGCGACATGAGATACTATTCATTTAGAGAGAATGAAATATTTGGTGCAATATTAAATGGCGCTTTGGCGTGGACGACATTAAATTTTGACTATAATAAATTTAAAGCTAATTATGGGGTCCTTTTCTATGGAATTGAAAAGGGGTCATCCAATAAATTTAATGAAATGTTTACATTATTAAGTAAATCCGCATCAGTTTACTATAGAGTATCAGTTTTATTACCTCCTCTATTTTTTACATACTTTTTTAAACATCCTTTTCCTACTAAAATCTTTAAACCGCCATTCGAAAGTTATGAAAGATTGGGTGATTTAGCAAACAAATGTTTAGAAATTTATAATGAACTCAAATCTAAAGTTATTTTTGAAATTGACAATTTTGAATATATCGAATTTGGTGCTGAATTAGCAAAGTATCTTAGAGAAAAGATAGATATTTCTCAAAAAGTTTCAGATACCTTAAATAAATCAGAGGTTAGCGACACAGAGATTCAAGAAATTACTTCTGATTTGAGATATATTAAAGAAAAAATGAAATATTTAAAAAATAAATTTGAAGAGCTTTGGTTAAGAGCAGCTAAGCACCCCTGTTTAAATAGCATTAGTAAGCTATTTGACTTTCTTATTAAAGAATATGATAAAAAGATATCTCAAGTTAATAATAGAATTTATTATGAGGACCCTTACATAACATCGGAATGGATTTGGACAGCTGATAAAAGCAATGCTATCGAAGCCTGCTATTTTAGAAAAACGATTAATATTAATCGGCCAATAAAAAAAGCAATCATTCAGGGAATTGCCAATAATTACATGAAAATCTATATAAACAATGAGTATATAGGACAAGTACTAAGTAGATATTCGATGTCTATATTACCCATTGTATTAAGAGTAAAAACTTTTGATATCACAAGCTATCTTAAAGAAGGGAAAAATGTTATTGCTATAGAAGCATATAACTATGATAACTATAAAGGAGCAATAAATATTTATGGTCAGATTTTGTTAGAAAAGGATACTACGTCCGAACTTATTACTGATAATACATGGATTTGCTGTACACTTAAAAAATTTGACTCGAATGATTGGCAAAAGTTAGATTTGAAAGAAGATGAATGGAAGCAAGCAAAATCTTATGGTCGCCCCCCTAACTTAAATGGTGATATATTTAAACCTAACCTTTTAATTGGGGATATTTCTGACACTCAAGATTATTTTGGAATTGAAGGATATATGTCTAATTTCACAGAGGAATATGATGAAAAAAAATTAGAAAAGATGATAAATATATTTAACCCCTATGGAAATTGATAGAAAATGGATGAAATAAGAGAAATTTTAAAAAAAGTTCAAGAAAGAAAAATAACGCTGGAAGAGGCCGAAAGATTATTACGGGCTGATATGATTGAGCACGTTGGCGATTTAGCGCAGTTAGACATATTCCGGAAAACGAGAACCGGAGTTCCAGAGGTTGTTTATGCTCTGAATAAGGAACATCAAATGTTTCTAGAAATAATAAATTCTTTTTTGAAGAAGAATAAGTTTGCCATTATCTCCCGTTATACCCAAGAACAAGGAGTACTCATAAAAAATAACTTTGAGAAAAATGATAAATATGAAATAGAAATTAATGAATTAGGTAAAATTATTATAGTTAGAGAGAATTCATTTAATTTCAAAAAAAAAAATGGGCGGGTAGGAATTATAACGGCAGGAAGTTCTGATATTCCTGTTGCTGAGGAAGCTAAAGTAATTTTAAAAGTAATGGGATGCAAAGTTTTTACAGGATATGACGTCGGAATAGCAGGATTTCATCGGATTTTTACGCCTTTAAGTGAAATGATAAAAAATGAAGTTGATGTTATAATTGTGTGTGCTGGTATGGAGGGGACATTACCTGGTGTAGTTGCTGCTTTAGTTGATGTACCGGTTATAGGTGTTCCAGTTTCGTCCGGTTATGGTTTAGGTGAGAAAGGAAAAGGAGCTTTAACTACTATGCTACAATCTTGCTCACCGGGATTATTAGTAGTTAATATTGATAATGGTTTTGGAGCTGGCGCATCAGCAGCACTAATTGCAAATAAAATTTCAAAATAATTTATTGTTTTATTTAATACAAAATTATATTTTTTAAGGGATTTTATCAAAAAAGATATTTCGTATATTAATTAATAATAAAAAAGCCTATTTTATAATATAAAAGAGAATAAATTAAAATTAGAGGGTGTTAAGATATGGAAAAGGAAATATTAGCCACAATAAATGCAACATTGTCTGATGTAAGCTTAATAACATTGGATCGAATAAATGCACTTACTAAAGGTCATGGTAGTTTAAATATTGCCGGACTTGCTGCCGCAAATGCCATAATATCCGAGATTTTCTCGGGAGAGAACATAAAGCTCAAAAATGTATTCAAGATGCTGGAGAAGGAGGTAAGTTTATGCTCAGTACGGCATGTGATTTATCTCCTAAAACCCCTTCGCAAAACATTAACGCACTCATAAACACAGGTAAGAATTTTGGCACATATCCTTTGAAATTTTAGAAACTTAATTCAATCATCAATCATTCGTTTATGCCCCTTAGGACAAGTTCCATAAGTGCAGTCGTAAAATCCCTCATCAAATACTTCTTC
>JAHQWS010000191.1 GCA_029856295.1 Promethearchaeia archaeon | reverse complement strand
AAGAAATATTAAAAAATATTGTAAATATACTAAATCTCAACCTGGCAGAATTAGATTTATATTTATGGTACTTGGAAACAGGAAAGATCTTGAAATAATGTTAAAATAATGTCAAATAAGTATATTATCAGATATTCTTGAAAAATAAGAAAATCACAATAAAGATGCTTTTTTTAGGAATGCTATCTCATTAAAAGTTTAACTTTTTTGTTCCATTAATCGTGAGATTTCCCATAGGTATATCTGCCTCTAATTCACAACTTCTCAGTTTTTTCTTAATGTGCTTTGCTCCATTTTCATTTAACATCAAATCTAAGAAATTATGATAAAGTCCAATAAGATTATCTGAAGCTAACTTAAAATATATATCATTCTGAGATATATTTATGCTCATAATCTCATACAATCCCTTGAGGGATTTTTTGATATTCTCAAAGTTTTTTACTGCTTGATCTGTTGTATCCATCGTTGTATTCGGTTTAATCATATACCTTTAACCACCTTTTTTATATTCAATTAATGAAAAAAAGTGGGACTTTATAAATTTGGATTAAATTTTGATATTCTGTTTTGACATAACGAAAAAGATTTAATGAATAAAAAAATAAAAACTTAAATTTCAAAGAACTGAAAATCATAGATTTATCATCTTAATTTAAGCCTATAGGAATTCTTATAAAAATGATATGCGATTTAAATATATGTTTATTAAACTATTTTTATTTAAAATATAAAAGAAGAAGTGATATTACAACATTACTTCAAAAGGAAACTCTTTCTCGGCTTCTCGCTCATCGTATTCTATTTCCCTTAGTTTTATCCTAACTTCGCGAGGCGCACTCGTGTGCTTTAAAATTTCAACTACATTTTCATGTAAGTTTTTCAAGTTGTCGATCCCAATTTGACGATAAATATTATTTTCCTGGAAATTTATATTCAAAATTTCACTTAATCCTGAAATGCATTCTCTAATATTATTATAACAACTAAACGCATCATCAACATTTTTTTGTTCATTTTTTATCATTTTTTTACAAAACCTCGAAAAAATTTTCTTTTCTATGATTAAAAAAGGAACAATTTTATTTAAATCTGTCATTTTTCAGTAATAAACGTGGCATCATAACGACAGATTAAATACCAATATTACCAAATTGGGAAATAACTTTTATTAATTATGATTTTTTCCTTGAATTTGATGAAAAGAATTTTAAAAAACATCTACTTAAGGTGATCAGATCCTACTAATTATTTCCCAAATTATGACTTTGTAATAGTTTTTTGCTAAAAAAAGAAAAATCTTTGTATCGAAATGAACAATTTCGATAATTTTCCAAGATTTGATATTTCTATTAATTTGAGTCTGATCCAAAATATTAATTTATAATATACTCTCAATAAAAATAAATTTTTAAATATGGAATAGATATTTTAAGTAAAATTTTGAAAATAATATATTCTATTAAGAGTGGTTAAAATACAATGAAATACGCATTAATGTTCAACGTATTAAAGGATGGTGAGATTGAGCCAATTAAATGGAACAGAGAGGTTTTTGTACCTGATCGGTCGATAATTTTGTTAGAGGAATTAACACCTGCCGTATGGTTATGGCATGGTGTTAAACGGAGTTTAGTTGATCGTAGAATAGCAAGTAGACAGGCAGAAGGTCTTAAGGGCTATGGGTATAAAGCAAGAGATACAATTATAGGAAGTAGGACAAGAATCATAAAAGAAATAGACCAAAGGAAAGTTGGACAGGATGCTGATACAGATCAGTTTAATAGAGAATTTCAGGAAATTTTAAACAAAAAATTTAATCCTATTGATAAGATTATCATAGACCTTCAAATGGATGATTCTGAAATCGGAGAATTGAAATTAACGCCCGAAGCTATTCCTGAGAATAGAGCTGAGCAGGAATCTAAACCCATTACTGAATCCAAAGCTGAGAAAATACCTAAAAAAACGCAAGAACCTAAAGCTGAAACTACTATTTCAGAGACAACACAAAAACCGGAAATTAAACCATCTCCAAGCAAAATAACGCGAGTGTCAAAACCTTCTAAACCCATCAAAAAACCGGAATTTATATTTGAAGAGCAAGTAAAGGAAATTGGTTCAAATACCAATGAAATAATAAAGAATGTGCTGGAACGAATTGAAAAAATGGAAGTTAAATTGAATACACTATTACAAGAATTTAAAGAATTCAAAGCATCATTTAAAAAAGAATAAAGAATCTCGGTTAAATTCGCGCTTTATAAAGTCATATTATTGAGAGGATTTTAATCTCTTCTTTTTCTATTGCTTGTACTTTCTTAGAATACAGGGGAAATCGGGGATCTTGCCCTGCAATGAAACCAATAGTTAATAATTTATATGAACATGTACTTAAAGGAAAAAAATATGAATCAAACACGAAGTAAATTCTAAGTTATGAAAACTCTAGCGCTAAACTTTAATATAAAATGAATTGATTATTAAAACTAACGAACCCATATATGGGAAAAAAATTCTATTTTAGAAGATTTTCCCAATTTATACCTTCTTCTACTATTTTTAGCACTAAACGTATCTCATCTTCTTGAATTCCAGGTTTTAACCTCATCATGTTTCTCATAGTTGTATAGGTATCAGAGGGACTTAGGATTATTGGAATATTTCTTTCATTAGCAGCTGTTATAAGCTTAATATCGGGTTGAATAAACCCAGTTAGAATTAGGCAAGATACATCCTCATTTAATGCAGCTAAAGCTAAATCAGTTCGATCCCCACCAGTTATTACCGCTCCTCGCCTTATTTGCCGTAAGTATTTTAAAGCAGCTTGAGCACTCATAGCTCCGATAATATATGTTTCTACTCTATTATCTAACCCTGATGATGCCGCATCATTAATTAATTCGCCTCCAATTGCTTCCAAAACTTCAGAAACTCTAGCTGAAAATAGTTCCATACTTTTTTCAATAATACCAACAACGGAGATGTTATATCTTTTAATATGATTTGCCTCCAATTCTTTTATTCTTGCAATATAGTCATAGTCAATATTATTAAAGATGACTCCTTTAAAATTAACTTCTCTGTAATCAAAGTATTTCTTAGTAAAGAATAAATTATCTATGCATTTATCGGACGATTCCTTTTCTATATATATTAAATCCCGAATTCCAATGGCTTGAGCAATACTAAGATCGTCCAATCCTACTCTAATAAATTTTCTAATACTTGGAGAACCCTCTATTATCACATAATCCATCTCTCTCGAAATATCTTCATAGGCAGATTTTATTTTATCAATGTGTTCATCTTTTTTAAGCGCATCAATTAAGTCAACATAATAACAATCTGGTATTGATACTGGTGAGACAATATTATATGGTTTTGAAGTCGTAAAAATTGTATTTAAGATAAAACCTACATCTGGGTCTGCTTTTTGAGTAAAGGCAGATTTTGAAATACCAACAGGCTTAAAATAGGCGACTTTTTTACCATCATTTTGTAATTTTTGCATTATTCCTAAACTGATGAGACTTTTTCCAACTCGTTCTTGTAGAGAACATAAATATATTGGTTTAACCATATTTACATCATTTTTTTATATTTTTCAAATTTTATTTTATAATTGCTTATTTTTTATTTTAAATTTTTTAAAGTTTTTTAACGTGTTATGGTAATTTTAATATCTACCGCACTATAGCCATTAATAAATAATAAGAGCGGATTAATATCAAGCTCAACGATCTCAGGGAAATCGTTGACTAATTGAGAAAGCCTTAATAATACATCTATAATCGCTTTGATATCGGATCTGCTTTCTCCTCTAACTCCTTCGAGAAGGCTATATATTTTCGTTTTCTGGAGCATTTTTTTTGCTTCCTCTTCAGTAAATTTATATGCTAAAGCAAAAGATACATCTTTCAAGAAATTCGCATATATACCTCCGCTACCAATCATTAACATTGGACCGAACTGAGGATCTCTTGACATTCCTATAATTATTTCATTAACTTTCTTTTCAGCTTTAAAATCAATCATTTCTTGAATCTCTACTCCATAAATTTTAGCAATTCCACCGCCGTATTTCTTAACGCTATCTATAATCTGTATATAAGCTTCAAACGCATCTTGGGGTGTAATGATATTTAATACAATCCCTCCCACATCTGTTTTATGAATGATTTGAGGGCTAACTATCTTCATAACAGTTTTCATTGTCTTTTTTGCAACTTCTTCTTGTAATATCATTGCTTCTCTAGGAGTTCTAGCTAATCTTGATTTAGGAGATCTAATACCATAACATTCGAAAATTTCACTTGTTTCATGACTCAAAAGTACTGTTCTCCCATCTTCTCGAGCTATTTCAAATATTTCTTTAACCCTTTCTTTTTGCACATTAAACTCTGGAATATCTAATTGATCTAATGGTGTAGTTTTTAGAAATTCTCCATGATTTATCAGTGCTTTGAGACAATGCGCCCCGCGATCGGGAAAATGATAGCAAGGGATATGATTGTCTTTTAAATATTTTCTTCCCTCTGCTATGGATTTTTCTCCGATAAATGAACAAACAATTGGTTTGTTAGTTAAATACTTGGATGAAATACTATATATTAGTCTAGCAACTTCTGAGGGTTTTGTCTGTGCTTGAGGTGTGACTATAATCAAAGCCCCTTGAGAGGTAATCTGATTTTTTTCGAAAGAATTTTCTAAATTTGAATTATTTAAACCGAATATCGTCTTGATAGTAAAATCATATCGATCTGGAGTAGCATCACCTACTATATCTACTGGATTGAAAATAGATGCTTCTAATGGTAAATTATCTCGCAAGTTATGAAGAATTTTCTCGGAAAATTCTGCAAATTTTAAGTTTTCGTCCTCAAATGCATCTGTAGCCACAATTCCAGGTCCTCCTGCATTGGTTATAATAGCAAATGAATTTTCTATTGGAATGGGTTGATAAAGAAAGATTTCACCATAATCAAAAAGATCCTCAATGGTTTTAGCTCGAATCACACCACATTTTTCAAATGCTAAATCATAGGCAATATCAGCC
>JAHQWS010000190.1 GCA_029856295.1 Promethearchaeia archaeon | reverse complement strand
GCTTACAACAGCACCAGGAGGTCCATACTTTTTCTGAAGTTCTACAACTTTTTTATAAAACTCAAGTCCCATTATAGTGGGTTCTCCGCCCTGCCATCCGAAAGAATAATTTCCGTTTTGATTAGTTTCCATGTAGGTCGATATCATTTTTTCGAGTACTTCCTCTGACATACGAGGGGCTTTTGTTCCCTCTTCTAAATGGGCTATATAAAAACAATACTCGCATCTGAGATTGCAATCTGCTGAAGCCGGTTTTATCAACAACGAAAAAGGTTTCAATGTTTTATTTTCCGAATAATTTGATCTTATGTAAAAACAATTTTGTTTATTATAATTAATGAAACTTAATAATTTTAAATAAAAATATAATAAAGGGAGGGGCTTTAAAAAAGATAGAAAATCCAATAGGTATTTTAATTAAGAATAGAAGTTTTTTATTTGAATTCCAAGGAATATGGTATGTTTTTAAGATCTTCGCTATAACATTTAGCTACAGCAGAAATGATAACGCGAATCACCTTATTATCGTTAAATGAAGTAACACATAGAACATTGTACTTCGTAAATCCAAATCGCATATATTCGATTACAGTTTCATTAGCCGAAGTCCCATCCTTCAGTTTTGTTTGTTGACTAGTATTGAAAAGGCATCAGATATAATCAATCAAATTGTCTCTGATGCTGAAAAACTATTAAATAAAGCTGTGGGTTATATTAAATAATCAAACAATTATATCCTTTGAATAGGATAATTCCCTTTTTTTTATTAATTAAAGAAAAATGATTAATTATTTTCCTGGAGAACCTCCATTATTCCTTATATTATAAAGATTTAATATTCTAAATTATGAATTAATGAAGTGAAAGTAATATTATAAAATAAAATGAAAAAAATTGAATAAGTAAAATTTTACTTAGCTTTATTTTTGACGAGATGGGTAATCATGCTCATATAAGGTTCTAGATCTTTTGGTACAAACTTCCCGAATATTTCTAATACAAAATCTTCATCTATTTCTTTACGATTGTTATTGTTAATCGCCTTTTCAAATCCTAAGATAAAAGCGTTAAACATTTTTTCAGGAATAAATTTTAATACAAGGTAATACATGCTTTTTCCTTTACTTTTCCAAACTATTTCGGTATTCCCGATTTTTTCTGTGATTCCTATATATTTCTCTTTCAATCGAAGATGTTCATCTGAGATTTCTCCATCAAATGGAATTCCAAGTCTTTCATATTGTTCAATAGGAGCATCACTTTTTTTCATCTCCTCTATTAATAGCTTTATCATTCGCTTTTCAATTTCAGCGTCAACGATAGGATTTTCTTGATTAGGATCATTCTGAAGATCAAAAAGAAGAGTGCCATAAATATAAGGATTTAGCGTGGCTCTTGCTTTAATCCTCATCGTTTTACAATCTTTTGTAAATGTAAAGGGTTCAGCTAATTCCATAGTTTTTAGCTCATCAACAGAAAAAAAATTCCGCATATGGGTTGGCATAAGAGTATAGTTATATAAAGGGGTATTCAGAGAGTTTCCGGGCCCTCTCATATAAACATATCTCCCATCTGTTATGTTTACAGCAGCTCCATGTAATCCAAATAGAGCATTATCCCTGATTTTATTATCTGAATCAATAGATTCTTTTAATACTTTACCTTGCATGATTCTTGGTCGCTTAACGCCAAAAAACTCAAGTAGCGTTGGTGCTAAATCAATAGTCTGTACAAGGGCACTTCTTCTCTCATTTTTTTTACCCGATCTTGGATCCCAAATGAATAATGGTATATGGGCGAGTTCATTATAAATTGGTTGAATCATTTTAGCCCACCAACCCTTTTCGCCCAATAAAAAACCATGATCACTTGTAACGATAAGCATTGTATCCTTCCACATATTTTTTTCATCCATAGTATCCAAGATTTTCCCCAAATACTCATCACACATGCTTACGGATGCGGCATATTCCAAACGGCAATGATTTACCTGCTCTGGGGTTTCCCTTACTGCAGAATAATCAGGCCAATCAAAATGAGGACCTTCATATTCATGTTTATATAAATTCTTGTATTTTTGTTGAGTAAAAAAAGGTTCATGGGGGTCAAAAGTCTCAATCTGTATGAACCAATTGTCTTCCATGTAATTAGTGTTGATAAATTCTAACCCTTTTTCGAAGGTTACTGCTTGAGGTTGTTTTTCTTCCCTTTGCATATATTTTCGATTCACCCAATCTTGTCGCCAAATCGGAGCATTCTCTTTAAATGTTTCTACATGTTCAGGAATCTTAGGATTTTTTACATTACCTTTCCATTGATCTCCTTCATGTCCGCGAACATTTTCCCATGTGTTATATCTAGAGTGATATGTACACCCGCCATCTTCCCAATAATGATAATGATCACTTACTAAATGAGTATAAACTCCTTTATTTTTCAAAATCTCAGGCATTGAATCATCAAATGGTTCGAGGGGCCCCCAGCTTCGATGCAAAAAGTTATGTCTCCCTGTATGGAGTTCTCTTCGGGCTGGCATACATGGAAGGCTCCCCCCATAATGATTATCAAAAATAACGGTTTTCTCGGCAAGTCTCTTAAAATTAGGGGCATGCACCCAATCATTGTCATAAGGTGGTAAAAAATGTCTATTTAATGTATCAAAAAAGACTAAAATTACTCTCATGATGTTTTCCTTATCATAAAACTAAAATCCTAATTTCCTTAATAGATTATAATGCAATAGTTTTAAAAACATTTAGCATGATAATTTATAACTTTTCAAAATTATAATTGATTTTAAAAGTTTTTTAGGAAATTATGTGGTAAATTACACAATGGAAAATAATCAAAAAGAAGAAGATCGGATATCTTATACAAAGAAATACATCTACTATTCAGCTGCTATCTTAGGATTCATTAATTTAATTGATATTTTTATGTCAAATATAGGGCCCTTAGTAGTATCGTTTGTTGTGGATGAATTTCTGATTTCAAGGGGAGTTCCAGAAAACATGGCGTATGCCCAGTATGGATTGGCTATGGCTTTAGTGCCACTTGTAGGATTGATTTCAGTAATGATTAAATATTTAGCGGACAAATACGGTCGAAAATTCGCATTAGTCATAAATGTAGCAGGTATGACTCTTGGCGCGCTTTTAATAATCTTTGCCCAGGATTTTTGGGTTTACGTTATAGGTACCTTATTAGGTGGTTTGTTTTTAGCAGCTGATATACAATTATTATTTATTAATGAGGAAGCGCCGAAGGAAAAACGCAGCCAATTTGTAAATGCTATTAGAATCGTTGGTTTAGTCGGAGCATTATTAGTTCCCATATTTCGCGGAATTTTTATTACATCTTCTAATCCTAACTGGCGTGCGCTATTCCTCCTGCCATTGATAGCAGGAATAGCCGTAACATTGATTGTAATTGTTACTTTTAAAGAATCTAGTGTCTACTTAACAATGAAAGCTCAAAAGCAAGCTAATCCAGATCAGCAAAAAGAGAAGATAAGTTTTTTCAAAGCAGTAAAAGCTTCACTCAAACTCCAAAATTTCAGAATAATATTCTTAACGTTCTTAACTGGTTTTTTAGGAGTTATGGCAGGATTTACATTTAGATCATATTGGGAACCATTTTTATCGCAGAATTTTGAGTTCAATGAAGTTAACATGATTTATATCACTAGATATTTAATAAGTATTCCATTAGGTGCTGCTGTAGGTTTAATTAATGATAAAGTTGGACGGAAAGCGGGATTATTAACCACTCTGATAATGCTTCCAGTTTTTCTAATCTTATGTTTAATCGCTGTCCAATCGAAATCAATGATTCTAACAGGTATTTTCTACGGATTATTCATTTATTCATTATGGTTAACACCTGCGACTACAGGAACTATGGTCAACGAATTAACCCCCACTCAATATCGTGGTACCATTACAGTTTTCCTCGGCATAGTTTATGTTGCGCTACTAGTTGTAACTTCGGTAATTTTTGCAATATTGGTACTTTGGCTAAGCTTCGAAATGGTATTTTTCATAGCAGTTATACCTGGTTGCTTAGTTGCGATACTTCTGACAATTAAAGCGCTTCCAGAAACTAAAGCAACTGATTTAACTAAGGTTGAGTAAAAGTAAATAAAATATTAAATAAAAATTAATTTTAATGGTATTAACACCTTTTAGGTGATAACCCATTTTTTTTTCTTTTTTTTTATTTTGGTTTATGATTTGTTATAATTATTTTATTTCAGGATGTTTAGCTAATTCTTCTCGCATTCTCTTCAATTCCTCACCGTGTAGATCGTATAACTTCCAACAAATTATCGAAATAGTTAATGCAATCGCAGGAAATACGAACATCAAGAGCTTTAAGCCAAAAATTACATCTACTCCCGGATTTGGGTCATAGCCTGCCCAACCAGTACCAGAAAATACAAGTGCTATAGTCGTAATCGACAGTATTGTGGAAATTCGATGAATTAAAGCATTTATACCGTAATAACTAGCAGATCTTCTTACACCATGCTTTAAAGAGTCTTGATCAATAACATCCCCATGCAATATATCTATATAAAACAGTGCAGTAGATAATCCAAAACCAGAAGCAGCAAAAACAATCATTGCTATCCAGGCATCTCCTTTACTTAAGAGCAGCAATGGAAATAATGTTATGATCCAAACTGTTAATCCAAGCATCATTCCGTTTCTCATACCTATTTTTGCACCGATCTTTCTTTGAACTGGTATGAAGATAGCAGAAAACAAAAGTGCTAACATTAATATTACTCCAATTAAAAATGAATCCTGCTCTATTCCTAGTACAAACACGGCATATAAAGGGAAAACCGTTAATAATACAGAAAAGCAGTACCATATCATCGTATTTCCGATTGTAAATTTAACAAATGTTTTATTTGATAAGGTGATTTTTAAGGATTCGAAAAAAGCAGGTCTTTTTTCAAACTGATCTTCAAGTTCCTCTTTTTCCTCAATTCCATATAATAGAAAAGGTATAGTAAGGGCTGCTGTAATTACTGCCAATATAATTCCGGTCATAATATAC
>JAHQWS010000189.1 GCA_029856295.1 Promethearchaeia archaeon | reverse complement strand
ATGGCCCTTAGAACAGCAGCAAATTTACACCATTTCAAAATCTCTAGCATAATTCGAGAAGAAGAGCAGATACAAAAGATGGAAGAGCTCGAAAAATTAAGAAAACACCATTCAAGAACAATTCCCAAATCATTACCTCAACCTATTAGTCCTAAAATGCAAATTGCGACAAAAGATGAATTATTTGAAGCTATGAGAGCCGCTATTATAGAAACGATGCAGAAGAAAGAAAAATTAAGAAGAAGACGCTTAAGACAAGAAGAAAAAAAACAAAAACGTTTTCAAAGATTATCTCAAGCAAAATTACCCAAAGAATTATTAAAACATATAACTGGAAAAGAACAAACTGTTGAAGAATTACATGAAAGCTGGTTCAATCGAATAAAAGCTACGATCAATTTGAATAATAAAGATTCTAGTTTTTTTGATCTTTTACACATAATAAAAAATGAAGAAAAAGGCACTATTGGGAGGAAATTTGCATTAGTTAGAATGTTTTTAGCATTAATGTTTTTAAGTACTGGAAATAACTTAACCCTTTTTCAGGAAGATGAGTTTAAAGATATATCAATAAGTATTAGATAAAAAAAAATTCAAAATATAGGGAGATAATTTATGGAGGAATTTAATGAGGATATAAAAGAAGATTCTGAAAAGGAAGATAATGAAGCACAAGAAGAATATGATTTTAATGAATTAAGTATAGAAAAATCTAATGAGGATATTGAAGAAAATAATGAAGTACAAATTAGCGATGATGAAATTAATAGCAATATATCAAATTCGGTTGAAATAGATAAAGAAATGTTAGCACGACAGGTAAAAGATTATCATAAAAATCTAATTGAAGCTTCTCTTTATGTCTCGGGTAGACCTTTAAGTTTCGAAGAATTAAATACTAGGTTAGAGATTCCAAAAAAAGAAGTTGAAAAATTAATTAATGAACTTGCTTTCGATTATTTAGAGCGATCAACAGCTCTTGTCATAAATAGAGTTGGAGAAGATTACCAGATGGCTCTTAAGACCGAGTTTATAGAAAAAGTCTCAAAATTTGCAAAAGGAGGGGCTATTGCGGAAAGATATTTAAGAACTTTAACAGTTATCGCATTAAAACAGCCAATTCTTAAATCATTAGTTATTAAATTAAGAGGTAGCGGAGCATACGAACATGTGAAATATCTTCTTGACAATGGGTTAATCTCTGCCGTTAAAAAAGGAAGATCTCAAGAATTAACTACCACAGATAAATATGCTGAAATGTTTGGCTTACCTAAAAACAAAGAAGAAATGAAGAGAATTATGGTTACCCAATTAGGGCTTGATAATATTTCTTCCGACGATAATAGAGAAAATGAAGAAAATAGCGATTAATATTAAAAAGACATTATTATTTAAGAACTTCCAACTGTTCTTTGAGTGTTTTTTTCTTACTTAATAATTCATTTAAATTTTCTTTTTCTAATTTCACAAGCTCTGGAGGTGCTCGTTTCGAAAAAGGTCCCTCTAATTTCTTTTCAACTTTTTGAATTTGGTCCTTAAGTTTTGAAAGTTGTTTCAATACTCGCTCTCTTTCAACCTTTATATCAATAATCTCTTCTAATGGAAGATACACAACAACATGCTGATGAATAATTTTAGCTGAATTTTGTGGTATCTGAGACTCATCAAGTATGATTTTATTAGGATCTATATGAGACAATAATGCAATCTTCGAAGAAGTGCTATTGATTAAATCTTTTTTATCTCCTGTCTGAATAATCAACGGAATTTTTAAACCAGGTTTGATATTAAAATCTCTTCTCACACGTCTAATATCATGGATTATATTTTTAATTAATTCAAAATCCTGCTCTATTGCTTCATCAATAAAAGACTCATTCAGTTCGGGCCATTTAGCTACTATTAACGCTGGACCTTCCTTCACCGGATCTGGTAATCTCTGCCATAACGCCTCTGTAAGGAAGGGTATTATTGGATGTAAAAGGCGCAAACAATTTTCTAATATATATAATAAAATAGCGATAGGTGTGTTTTGATCTTGTTCATTTTCATCATATATTCTAATTTTTGAAGTCTCAATATACCAATCACAAAATTCATCCCAGAGAAATGAACGTAGTGATCTCGCAGCATTAAGATAATCATATTCTTCATAGAATTTATTTACGTTCTTTAATACCTTAGTAAAAATAGAGAGAATCCATTTATCCGAAATTGCTAATTTTTCTCTTGGATAATCAATTGAAAAAGGAATTAGTTTCTTGACTTTGTCAAGATTTCCTAAAATATAATTTGTAGACTGCCAAATCTTATTACAAAAATTTTTTGATGCCTTAAGGGCTCCAGAACTAAGATTTAAATCTTTACTAGGAATAATATGTGAGATAAATGTGAATCTTAGCGGATCGGCCCCGTAGTGTGCAATTATATTTAAAGGGTCATATTGATCAATATTTTCCATGGATTTGCTTATTTTTTGACCATGTTCATCTCGTATAATTCCATGAAAAAAGACTTTATTATAAGGTGTTCTTTTGGTTAATTCAATTCCAAGCATCATTTCTCTAGCAACCCAAAAGAAAAGAATATCATAAGCAGTTTCCCGCATATCATTAGGATAGTATCTTATGAAATCTTTATTCTCTAAATTTGGCCAACCGAGGGTTGCAAAAGGCCATAAACCGGAAGAAAACCAAGTATCCAAAACATCCTCATCTTGCCTTAATTTCTTATCATTACATATAGGACATTTTGTTGGTGCTTCTAATTCACATATTTCATGCCCATTTGAACAATACCACACTGGAATTTGATGACCCCACCACAATTGACGACTAATACACCAATCACGAATATTCTCCATCCATTGAAAGAATCGCATTTCCTCACGTTCAGGTATCATCAATGTTAGCCCGCTTTTAACAGCATCCATAGCTTCCCTAGCTAAATTTCTTGTTCTTACAAACCATTGAGTGGAAATCCGGGGTTCAATAATAGTTTTACATCTTTGACAATGGGCTATAACATGGGTATATAATTCGATCTTAGAAAGAAGACCTTCCTTTTTTAAGTCTTTTACAATCTCCTCTCTACATTCAAATCTATTCATATTTGCATATTTCCCTGAATATTTCGGCACCATTTTACCCGTTTTATCTATGACTGTAATAAACTCTAAACCATTTTTCATCCCTATTTCATAATCATTCGGATCATGGGCAGGAGTAATTTTTAGGGCTCCTGTGCCGAATTCAGGATCGACGTATGCATCCTCAAAAACAGGAATTTCACGACCTAAAACGGGTAACACCGCCATTTTTCCCTCATATTTTGAATATTCAAGATGTTTTGGGGCAATAGCTACTCCCGTATCACCTAATAATGTTTCTGGCCTTGTAGTTGCCAATTCTATAAACTCTTTTGCTCCTTCAGCCCATTTTCCAGAAGCCCATTCTGCTTTTGGTCCTTTCCAATCTTGATTTTTTATGGGATATTTTAAGTACCATAGATGACTTTCGTGCTCTTCAGGTTCAGCTTCTAAGTTAGATATAGCTGATTCACACCTTCCCGGGCACCAATTTACCATATATTTTCCTCTATATATCAACTCTTTTTTGTATAGCTGTACAAAAGCGGTTCTTACTGCTAGACTGTAATCCTCATCCATCGTAAACCTTTCACGTGTCCAATCACATGAGGATCCCATACCTTTTGATTGCTCTCTAATTGTTGCTTGACAACGATCTTTCCATTTCCAAACTTCTTCTACAAATTTTTTTCTACCTATCTTTTTCCTATTTATCCCTTTCTTATCTAATTCCCTCTCTACTACATTCTGCGTAGCTATCCCGGCATGATCCGTTCCTGGAAGGAATAAAGTTTCTCTTTGGTTCATACGCTCATATCGAGTCATAAGGTCTTCAATTGTTAATACAATTGCGTGACCTAGATGAAGCACTCCCGTTACATTTGGAGGAGGGAGTGTTATACAAAAACGCGGGTCATTTTCACTCACTAACCCTAATTCTCTTTGTTTTTCAGGACGGAAATAACCCTGTGATTCCCACCATTCATATATATCTTTTTCAATTTTTTGAGGATCGTGTATATGTGGTAAATTCTTAAAGTCTATCATATTTAATCATAGTCAATGAAGCATATTTTTTAGATGTTATTAAATAAGAGATAATAATATTGTTCTATATGATTCCTAAACCATTTTCATCCTTTAAATACTTAAAATACTATTAAAATGGACCTGGCGGGAATTGAACCCGCGGCCTCTTGAATGCGAGTCAAGCTTAAGATTGGTTAATGAGGCAGAAACCAATGATCTTCCACTGATCTACAGGCCCTTTTTTTAAATATGTGTTTTTAAAGGTATCTTATCTAAAATTTTTTTTGATTTTTTAACTATGTGAAGTAAAATCAAAAATTAAACTTTATTAAATTATTTTAAAAAAATTAGAAATAATTAGTAACAAGTTCTAGCAATAATTTCATCCTGAGCTGTTTTAGAGAGTTCAGTAAAAAGAACAGTATATCCTGCTATTCGAACCACTAATCCTCGATATTCATCCGGATTTCTCTGTGCTTCAAATAACGTATCCTTACCAACTACATTAAATTGGATGTGAAACCCGCCATCTGGCTGGAAGAAGGTTCGAATTAGAGACGGAAATATATCTAATTTTAATGTATTTGGATGGAATGCCAAAATTAGTGAATCTCCATTTGTTATTAATCCATGATCGAGTTTTTTAACAGAGTTAAGAATAGCAGTTGGGCCATTTTTATCCATACCATTAGTAGGTCCAACGCCGTTAGATAATTGGACTTTAGATTTTCTCCCATCAGCGGATGCCCCTGTAAATATACCGAATGCTAAATGAAAAGCTGTAGATAAGATCCCGGGATTAAATTTCCCGCCTCTATAATTGGTATGCTTTAAAATTTCTTCGCAAAAAAAGTTCACAATATCAACAGCAATTTGATCAACATAATCATCATCATTTCCATATTTTGGGACTTTATTTATGAAAATTTCTCTCCATTCGCCTCCCTTTCTTCC
>JAHQWS010000188.1 GCA_029856295.1 Promethearchaeia archaeon | reverse complement strand
CTCGTTGCTACTTCTACTCCATTCTTTAGTAGGATTTGGGTAAGAATTAAACCTATAGGTCCTAAACCAAAAACAATTGCCTTTTTTTCACTCTCAATTTTATCAAGTTCAGCTCGCTCATAGCAATTTATCGCACATCCTACTGCATCCGCAAATGAGATCTCATCCATTGTAAGATCATTTCTTACTATCGGAAGTGCTCCAGTTGATTCATCTTTACCATGTCCAATAACATTAACATAGGTTGAATATTCGGCATATCCCTGTCCCATTCTTGCCAAATGATCCCCCACATCTATTTTTCCCTCTAAATTTTTTCCAACCTCTACGGCAATAGCACCTGTTTCATGTCCATGGCCTCCAGGTTCATGGGCAATAATCCAATGATCTCCTTCAAATATACCAACATCACTTCCACAAATTCCAACAGAAATCATTTCTGCTAAAACTTCATTTGGTCCGGGTTTTGGGATATCAATTTCTATTAATTTAATAATCCATGGTTCTGGAAATATTAAAGCTCTCATTCTTCCTTCCAATTATCTCCCCTTAGTTTTTATTAAAATATATTATTTCCTCCCTCTTATTCCATCAATTAAAAGTCTTATCAGTATTTTTTTCCGGAATGCGGAAATATTTATTTCATCTGCTTCATTTTCAGAGGGTTTATAATTTTCATTTACTTTTTTTACCCATTCAATATAAGGCATATTAATAATGCTTCTAATCCCTAATTCATCTAATAAATCTTCAGCAATTTTTCCATATTTTAAATAATTATTAAAGATCTCTTTTTCCCCCTTTTTTCCTGCTAATATGAGAGGTGGTAAAGAAAAATGATTTGCAAATGATTGGATCTCTTCAGGAGGTTCATCCCCTAAATATGGAGCTATTATAAGTTCAAATTTCAGAGTTTTACCATTATATGTGGGGGCTGTAGAGCGATAGGAAGTAAATGTATCTTTTACTAATTCTTGTGCATGGCCAGTGCCATCTGTCCAATGTTTTAGCATTTTTCCATAATAAGTGCCGAATGGATTAATTCTAATTTGTTGACCTTTCTTTTTAATATCTTTAAAACCCTTGTCTCTTATTTTAATAGGTGAAAATGCAAAATTTGCAGCAATTAAAGAATTAAAACCCACCAGCATCCCTTTCTTCTTATTCGAGAGTGCCATCCAACCATCAGAAATATTAGACACTAAGCAATCAATATTCGCATTTCTACGATCTACTTCTCGCATATCTAAATCAAAATAAGACACATAACCCAAAAAATTACGTTTCCAAATTCTTAAGGGAGTATTATCTCCAATAATATTTGGTTTCACCTCACATGGCATAACTTCATACCATTTGTTATCATACTTCTGAACAACAAAATCAGATACTCTTGCATCACTGATTTCATCCTTAATATCAGGAAAGTCTATATTGACTTTAATAAATAGTTGTTTTATACCCGAATAAATCGTAAGAATTTTTTCGGATTTTACAAAAGCATCCTCTATAATTTCAAATTCAGTTGTAATTTTAATTGAGGCTGAAAAACCATCTGAACCATCTCTTAAAACTATAATCTTATCTTTTTCCGAATTAAATCTTTTTCGTTTTCCGGTTTTACCAAAAATAACTGCCGAATCTAAGAAACTTGGACACGCAAACTCTTCATTCTCAACTTGAAAAGACATTATTTTACCTTTAGTACTGAACTTAAGAGAAATAAATTCATTTCTAAGCATTTCAGTTGTGGCTTCTAAGATGCTTGTTTTGATTGACGAATTCACGCCAGATGGTTTTAAGGATAATGAAGTTAGTAAAATGTTATTATTAAAATGCGACAAAGGCAAAATTGCCTCGAGATATAACCTTGAATACTTCTCATTTTCATATATTGAATATCTTGGTTTATTATTTAAGTCTAAAGGGGATTTTTTACAATTTAATTCAAGATCCCTTCCAGTATCTTTAATTAATTTTTCTAGCGATAAAGGAATTTCTGAGTTAATATAGATTGGAGATTTAATTGGGATTTTTTCATATTTAGATTTCCCTCTGTTAATTATTGGAATAATTACCATTATATATTCATTAGTATCAACCTCGTTGAAAATAGTTTCAACAGCAGATTTAGTGGCAAGTTCAGCAGCTTTTTCAGACGCTTTATGTGCTCTTAAGGCATAAACCATAGCCGTTTTATGCCTATGGGGATGGAGAAATGGCATGGCCAATCCATAATTCGTAGTAGATGCAAATAAAATTTTATTTCTGATATAAGTTTGATTAGAATCATCTCCTTCTCTTAAATATTTATTAATTTCAGAAATGGAATTTTTAACAAGATCATTTGAAACTAAGGTATCACTGATACATTTCATCCATCTAGCACGTTCCCCTATTGTCCAAAATTTGGTATTTTCAAATTTTTGAGACCAATTATAAAACCCGTTAAATGTTCCATCAGCTACGTCTGGTCTTAATTTAACTTCTCCACGAATATCATCTTTCAATATTGGAATTACATCAAGAAGATTTGAAAATTCAACGAAATCATATTCATCTATTGCTTCAGCAAACTCCCTTAAGCCTCGTGTATTAGGCATCCATTCAAGGAATTTAGGCAATCCCATATTTACCCACCCCTCATAGTCCATGTCAAAATTCAAGAAAACTATAGCATGACCGCTAATCTTTCCTAATTCCTGATATTTTCTAATTTTTCTAAACCATCTTTTAATAGATAACCGATCATATATATCTCCAAATGATACCATGGGTATCATTAGCATAGAGGCATCTGATACGCTAGACTTAAGCTTAAGTAATCCAAATTGTTGATCTATAGTTAAGCGTGGATTAATTAATGGCCTTCCTACATCAAAAGGTATAACAGAGTAATAAAGTCCGATGCCTTCTACATCTAATTGTTTGTAATGCTCAATCATGCCATTAGTAAACATGGTTTCTTGGGTTCGTGCATATGGGGCCACTCTCTCTGAAAATAATTGTTTTGCACCAATTCCCATTGAATTCTCTAAAAACCATTCATGATCACGATAAAATTCTTCTGTATCAAGTACAGGTTTAGCAACGTTACCCCAAGAACCAATTATTACTTCATCCTTTCCCTTTTTACATCTTTCAATTATTCTATCCAGAACCTCTTGTTGATATTCCTTTTGTAATTGAATTGACCAGAAAATATCGCCGTAATCCCAAGAAACACGTAATTTGCCATTGCAAAAGCCTTCATCTTCCAAAGTGTCTAATTCGTCAATTATTTCTGCCATTATTTTAATATCTTTACCAAATCCAGAAGGCCCAATAGAATCCCCCCTGTAGGAATGATAATAATTAATATGAGGGGAAGATATAAAATAGATCTTCTTATCTTCTAACTTCAAGTTAATTCAAATTTTAGAGTTTTTTCTGCTTTAATTAATAAATTATAAGTTAAATTTTTAATTTTCTTAATTTTTACTTTAATATGACCATCTCAAATTACTATGTACTGATAACAGGTGCGAGTAGCGGTATCGGGAGAGCCTGTGCGGAGCTTTTAGCCTCGAGGGGTGTTAAAGTATATGCTGGTGCCCGCAAACAAGATGATATTAATAAGCTAAATAAAATCGAAAATATAATTGCCCTTGAAATCGATCTTACAAAACAAGACACAATTGATAACGCAATTGACTATATTAAAACCCAAAAAACGGGTTTAGATGTTCTTATTAATAATGCAGGTATTACTCGTGCAGGTCCTTTAATGGAATTGCCAATAGAAGATTTATACGAGCAATTTGAAGTTAATCTATTTGGATTACATAGAATAACCAAAGCAGTTTTTCCTTTATTGTTAGAATCCAAGGGAAAAATAATTATGATAAGTAGTGATTCTGGATTCTTCGCTACTCCCTTTTTTGGACCTTATTGCTCCAGTAAATTTGCATTAGAAGGATACTCTGACTCACTTAGAAGAGAATTGCTCATTTTTGGCGTAAAGGTTGTTATAATTGAACCTGGAAGAGTAAATACTTCTATATGGCAGAAAGGTGAAGAATTACTTAAAATTCTTTTAGAAAGATTAAAAGGATCCATATTTGAAAAGATTGCAAAGGAAGTTGGTGAATACGCTATTGAAAAAGGTAAAACTGAAGGCTTAAATCCAAGAGAAATTGCTAAGCTAGTTTACAAAATAATACATATTAAAGAGCCAAAAACGAGATATTTAATAGCACCTGATAAACTGAGATATCGATTAATTAAAATATTACCGGATAAAATAATTGATAAAAAATTTGAAAAAGAATTTAAAAAAATAAAATAGCATTCGTAGGTCAATATGAATAGGGATTTAACAGAAATTTCTTTTTTGTTTTATTTTATCAATTTAAAGATTTCGAAATCGTTTATTGAATTTAATATGATTTAAATAGGATTATATAATACTATACACACTAATATGGCGAGTAAAATTAATGTTGCCTTAATTGGCTTAGGTGATGTAGCCTCTGCATTGGTACAAGGTGTTTCCAATTACAAAAAAAATCCAGAAAACATTATTGGTTTGTTACCAGAAATAACCCAATATACAGCTAATGATATTAATTTTGTTGTAGGTTTTGAAGTGAACTCAAATAAAATAGGTATAGATATGAGCGAGGCTATTTTTGCCGAACCTAATTGCAATAAGCGCTTATTTACTCCTGAATTCCTAAATGCTCCAATTTTAAAAGGATCAATCTTAGATGGTTTAGAAAGTAATATTAAGAATATTATCCCGATCTCGAATGGTCAAGACCCTGTTGATGTTTCTAAAGAGATGAAAGATCGCATGGTCGATATAGCAGTAATCCTACTTCCAACCGGAGCACATAAGGCAGTGAAATTCTATGCTATGGCCGCACTTGAAGCTGGAGCATGTGTCGTTTGCGGAATGCCCTCTCATGTAGCAAAAGATCCAGAAATCGTTAAAAAAGCCGAAGAATTAGACCTATCATTAATCGGAGATGATGTAAAATCCCAAATAGGAGCCACGATTATTCACAGATCTTTGGCTAATCTTTTCCCAATGAGGGGAGCTATTTTGGAT
>JAHQWS010000187.1 GCA_029856295.1 Promethearchaeia archaeon | reverse complement strand
GTGATAAAGGAGCAGTTGATTTCTCTTATGAGTATAGAATTGACCGTGATAAATGCAATTTATGTGGTAAATGTATAGAAATTTGTCCCAATAAAGCCTTAAAGTTTGCTGGAAAAGAATATAATATAAAAACTCTATCTAAATTGGTAATAAAAGATAAAATCTTTTATGATAATTCTGGGGGTGGCGTAACTCTCTCAGGTGGGGAACCTACACTTCATATGGATTATATACACCAATTATTAAAGGAATTGAAGAAAAAAAATATTCATATTTGCCTTGAAACCTGCGGGTATTATAATCGAGAAAAATTTAATGATCTTATTTTACCTTATTTAGATTTAATTTATTTTGATTTAAAGATCTTTGATTCAAATTTACACAAAAAATATTGTGGAGTATCTAATGAAATTATTTTACAAAATTTCGAAGATCTGATTAAAAATAAGAAAGTAGAGATATTGCCTCGAATTCCGCTCATTCCTAAAATAACAGCAATAAATGAGAATTTAAAGAAATTGAGGAATTATTTACAATCTCTTCAAATTGCTAAGATAGGACTTTTACCTTACAACCCTCTCTGGCTTTCTAAGACAGAAACAATAGGAGTAAAAGCAGAGTATAATCGATCGAGTTGGTTAGAGAAAGAAGAGAAAGAAGAAATCAAAAAAATTTTCTCTAATTTTGAATTTAAAGATTTTTAATATAAATTATTTTCTAATTTCTTGAAATTGGTCAAAAATATTATCCAGTCTCCCACGCACACTGCCATAGAGCCCTTCCTCCTCACTAACTACGGATTTAACTGCTGATTTTATTCCATAGTGACTTTCAGAAATTAGTACTCTAATAGGGAGTGTAAGGATTTCATTTAAGAGCATTACCAGTTCTTGAATGATCTGAATAACTCTTGGGAATTTCTCTTGAGTTCTTTCCATCATGGATTGCTCTGAGGGGACTAATTCGTCTTCTCTTTCTCTCTTTAATTCCTCCCAAATGTTTTCTCCTAATTCAGAAAAATTGATCCCTAAGTTTTCAAAGGCAATTTGAGCTCCTTCAAAAATAAAAGTAATCGTATCTTTTCCCGAAAATTGCCTCACATTCTCAACCATTTCGGGTGGGGCGAGTCCATCCAAAAAACTTACAAATAATTGATTATAATCTCCAACGACATCCAGTGGTATGAATAATAACACCATTTCTTTAAGGTGTTTGAACGCATAACCAGCTACTTTAGCAATAGTCTCACTTTTTAATGGTTTTTCAATTAAGCCCCCATATTCATTCATAAGATGGACGAGTATAAAACCGATTATTCTCATCATATCATCTTCATAATTACGGAAATAGTCAAAAAATTTCTCGGGTTCGAGGCTCATTTTATCCCTAATAAGATCCGCTACTTTTTGTTTGATACTTTCGAGAGGTTCATCAAGTAATTCATCTAATTTATCTAAAGTAATAACTTCCTGTAATTTATCAATAAAATCTAATTTTACTTCTTGCTCAACCTCGGTCTCGACACCCTCTTCAAAAAAGAAGTCAGAAGCTTTTCGTTCCTCTGCTTTAGAATCAATAAATTCTTTCCATTCTAAATGGTCATATACCTTACAATACAGCTGTAAGCAATCATCACCTTTAATAATACATTTACTTTCAGTTATCCCGATTCTAAAATCACTTTTCTTTATTTTTAATATAAAATTTGCTACTGACTCAAGCATGCCAGCCAAACCAGCAGAACAACCCTCTGATTCTTTGCTTAATTTGCTGAAATCAAAGGTATCTTCTGGATCTTCGCCATATCCCACACACATTGGGTCCATTTTTATATCTAAAACATAGTCACTATATTTTGCTCCTTCCTTTGGGATTTCGTCATAATCTAACTCACCCATCTCCATACCGAGTGTGACTGAAAATAGAATCTCGAAATAATCTAAGACTTTATTAGGAGTGCCAGGCATTAATTTAAAAATACCAGAATGCCTTTCGCATGACTCATGAGCTGCTTTTTTCCCGATTTCTCTTAATATTTTAATGCTTTGTTCTTCATCATTCGTAATTTCATTAATCTCCTTCAAAATCTCTCTATATAGTGAAGTATAAAATAACGCATTCGTAGAATGTCCAAACACCTTAGTAATTTTTTTCATTAACCACTTAAATGTACCCATTATTAATTCCCTCCAGATTTTATTTGATACACTTGAATACATGAGGTATGCCCCAATGCCTTAGATTGTTCGATTTTGTAAGGTTCTAAATAAATGGAGGCCATATCTTTTGATTTTTTGCTAATTAGAGAGATAAACTCAGACACTAGGCCTAATGTGATCTCGCATCCAGCGATGTTTACATCCTCATATTGATATTTACATAATGCGCAATTGTTTTCTTTGACGCTTATTAAATCATCCTTAATCTCA
Source organism: Promethearchaeia archaeon (assembly GCA_029856295.1). Classification (GTDB taxonomy): domain Archaea; phylum Asgardarchaeota; class Lokiarchaeia; order Sigyniarchaeales; family SOKP01; genus LW40-45. The sequence continues at coordinate 2,785 of JAHQWS010000187.1, read as the reverse complement.
ATTACCACATTACTAATAAATATTTTTTTATAAATGGTTGAGATAACATCTTTTACATTTACAGCAGTGACCATGGAAATAGGCTTCCAATAATTAAATATGGTCCGCGCTATATTGCGTCCCATTCTGCGCAACCTTTTTATTTGGTCCGTTTTGCCATTTTTTTGCATAAATCGAGTTAAATGATAAATCGCATTACGCATCTGGTTCATCGTCGCTTCTGCCTTTAACACATCTGCTTTCGAATAGTTCATTATTAGTAACTTTTATTTTGTTTTAATAATTTATAATTGAAAAATAACAATCCATTTTAAAATTTTTAATCTAAATCAAATTATTAATAATATTTTATCCTTAAAAGATTCTAAACAAAAATTAAAATTAGAGGAAATTGTATTATCTAATTTTTTATAAAATTTTATAATTTTTCATAAATTTTACAAAAACAATTTGGAGATTATCAAGTTAAAATAAGGAAAGATTACAAATGGTAAAAAAAGAAAAAATTGTATTGATTGGTGCTGGATCCCTGATATTTGGAATGGGAGCTGTTGGAAACATATTAGCATCTGAATTATTAGAGGGAGCTACAATATGTCTCCATGATATTAATTCCGAAACCTTAGATTTGGCATATCAAGCAAGTCAAGCTGCAATAGATAAAAGAAAGCTAAATTTTGAACTAATATCCACAACAGATAGACAGAAAGCTTTAAAAGACGCTACTTTCATTACAAGTTCAATAGAAGTCGCCCCGCGTTACCCTTTATTAGACTTAGATTATAGAATTCCTCAAGAATTTGGCAATAAGCAAGTTTCGGGAGAAAATGGGGGTCCTGGAGGTTTTTTTCATAGTCTTCGTATTATACCACCAGTTATGGAGATTTGTGATGATATTAATAAAATTTGTCCAAATGCCTTTCTTATTAATCTTTCAAACCCCATGAGCCGAATTTGCCTCGCGATAAATAGAAAATATCCCAATCTTAAGTTTGTTGGCCTCTGCCATGAATACCACCACTTTTTACCAATACTAAAAAATATTCTTGGTACACCGCTTTCAAATTTGGATATCAAAGGGGGTGGATTTAATCATTTTGGAGTTTTTTTAAGTATAAAATATAGGGACACAGGTAAAGATGCATATCCCGACCTTCATAAGAAAGGTCCAGAATTTTTAGCAAAACTGAAATCTTATGACGGATTTAAACTTATTAGTTTCATATTGAAAACATATGGTTATTGTCCATATACCACTGATAGTCATTACGGTGAATATTTGGGATGGGCATGGGAAAAAGCCGATATCCCCGCTATACGCCATTTTTGGGCTTCTCATGGACGTGTGATTACTAAATATCGACTTATTAAACTGAAACAGCTTATCGAGCGAGGGAAAGGGCATAAAATTGTGAAACCTGATGATGAACACGCTATACCTATAATTGAAGGGATCTTAACGGATGCTAATTATTTAGAAGATTCTGTAAATATTCCTAATGATGGAATTTTCACAAACATACCTAAAGATGCGATAGTGGAATGTCCGGCCATAATAAATAAAAATGGGGTAAACGGAATTAAACTCGGAGAATATCCGAAAGGATTGGCGGCTCTTTTGAGAACTCAATATTCAGTTCAAGATCTCGTGGTAGAAGCAGCATTAAATAAATCAAAAGACCTTGCCCTACAAGCTCTCCTTGCCGATCCGGTTGTTGAAAACTATTGGCAAGCTAATAGCATTTTAGAACAAATGCTACAGGTGCAAGCGGATTACATTAAATTGGAGTGATTTTCACTGAATTTAACCATTTTTAACTAATTGGAATTAGATAAAAAGATTAGAAAAAAGAAGACACAATTTTATATAACATCTAGTATCTTTTTCTTTACTTTTTCCATTTTAGATGAATTACTATGGACATTATTGATGTTACTCCAAATAAAAGAGAACTTAGTATGATTAAGTTTAGTATCGAATCATTAAAGATTTTCCAGAAGGTAAAAATTATATTCAAGATTATTGATACTTGTTTCTGTGGATCATGAGTCGTGTATTATGCCAAGGAAAAGAAAAACTCGTATTAAACGCGGTCATCCGGTTGCAATTCTTATCGGTTTACACGAAGATAATGCGGTGTTTTGGAGAATTTTCAGCGAAAGTGTAAAACCAGATATAATAATAAAACGGGTAAGAAAAAGAAAATATCAAGATAGCAAGCAATTATACCATTTTCACGAGGATATTGTGGATAAATTAAGACCTATTATAAAAGAAGGGCTTAAAAGTGCATTACTAGTCTCTCCTCCGAAAAAAGAATACTCAAGAGAATTTCTAAGCCATGTTCGAAAGCATCATAAATGGTTATTAAAAAAGGGAGAAAATACGGTTGTTTTTACTGAAATAGTAGGGGCCGCAAAAACCCAAGGAGATGTATTTGCCCTTGTAAGGCAAGATTATTTTAAAGATGCGGTGGAAGACACGTCAAACCAAGAAGCAATGTTAATATTGGAAGAGCTAGACGAATTGATAAACAAATCCAGTGAATCTTCCAAAATCCTTTACACGTTAAAAGAAATCGAAAATGAAATAGATAAAAAATGGAAACGTAATGAAATTAAACCCAAATATATCATTCTTACAGATCAATATCTTGAGAATCCCCAAAAAAGGAGGAGGGCTCATCGAATTTTACAAATCGCCAAAAATCACGGGATTAGAACTAAAATTGTTAGCGCTGAATCCGCTGCGGGATTGAGAGTAGAAAGCTTTGGTGGATTAATA
>JAHQWS010000186.1 GCA_029856295.1 Promethearchaeia archaeon | reverse complement strand
TCATGATTTCCACTGATGTTTTACCAGTTCGCTCATGAGCAGCTCTAAAAAACCCAACTGCAGTATAACCTCCTTCAAGACGGGAATCAAAATACCACCATTCAAAATAACCTTTCTTGTTTACGTCTATATGCAATGCATCATATTCTGGTTTGAAAGGTGTTATTACTCCATCCTTTCGACCAGGTCCAGTCCAACCTTCCTTTATTTTATCTGACATAATACTACATAAAGTTTAGTTTTTAACAACTATAAAAATTAAAAACCATCTATAGATAAAAATCTTAATATTCTTAATAAATTATAAGAATTAATCTTAAATTACTAAAATCAGAGGTTTACCATGAAGATTGTTCAAGGATATTTTCAAAAAATTGATGATCAATTTACACTTCGAGTCGCTAAGGGTAGTATGGACAATATAGAAGTGCTCTCTCGTATTTTAGAATTAAATATTACAGTTCATGGTGGACATACCAAAGAATATATTGAGGGCTTATTCTTGGAACATCCGAGAAGAGAGGGAGTATTATGGCTATATATAGAAGCAAATGATACAGGTAAAATTATCTCTGGACTAACATTATGTCCTCTTGAATGGAATATTGGGGATTTGACAATACCTATATGCGAAATGGGACTTGTAGGTACATTAGAAGAATATCGCGGAAGGGGATTTATTGTCAAATTGAATGAAATATTTGAAAAAGCCATGGCTGAAAGAAAATATGTATTTTCTGTGATCCGAGGCATACCTTATTATTACAGACGTTTTGGTTATGAATATGTATTTCCATTAGATGATCGAATCACTTTATCAAGTAATAAAATTCCAGATAAGGAATATGGGAATCTAAAAATTAGAAAGGCTAATCTTCAAGATTTAAAACTTATCCAAACTTTATATGATAACTTTCATCAGCAGTTCTATATTGTAAATAAATTTGATAGAGAAGGTTTTGTTTATAGGTTTTTTAAAGAGGAGTTTAACGATAACAGGTTATCAACATATATAATAGTAGATACAGTCCAAAATGTTGCATATTTCTCAATAGGTATGTCATATGATAATATGGCATATACGATTAATGGCCCTCGACTTACTTATCAACAAATGATTAAAATTCTTCAATTTGTAAAGAATATTCATGAGAATAAGAATAATTCAGATATACAACTTCATGTAAGACAAGATTCTGAATTTGGAAAATTTATTTTTAATTTGGGAGGAATCCCACTTTACAGATATGGATGGCAACTAAAGATTCCTAACCTAGAGTTATTCTTTAAATCAATAAAATCCATTATTGAACAGAGGATTAAGAATTCACTATATAAGGGTTTTTCAAGAAATATTATCATTAGCAATTACCAAGATAACATTGAATTAAATTTTATAAACGGAATAATCACTAAAATAACACTTATTAAAGGTTATCATGATCCAGAAAAATACGATCTTAGAATTCCAGGTTCTTTATTGTTTAAATTGCTTCTTAGCGATAAATCAATGGAAGAAATTAATTATATTATTGATGATGCGATCGTGAAGCCATCGTCGAAATTATTGATTGATGTAATGTTTCCAAAAAAGGTTTCATATCCTGATACATATTATTAAAATGTCTTATTATTATTCATAAATTCATATAATTTGGTTTTGATATTTTAAAAAATAATTATTAAGAACACATTTAAAAAAGTTTAAATCACAAATATATATATGAATAGTTTTGAACGTGTTTGGGCTGCTTTAAATTTAGAAGAGCCTGATAGAATCCCACTCTTTACTCCTGGTATAGATGGAAGCCTTGCGGATGAGATTCTAGGAAAACAAAATAAATCCGCATTTGAAATTATGGATGAGATGGAGGAGCAAAATCCAGAGAACTGGCTTGAAATGATAAATGGTATTGTGCCAGATATGCAAATTTCAGTTTTTTCAAAGGCGGCAATTGCAGCATCTCAAATAGGGTTTGATGCATGTGGGGCTGGCTACATACCCTTTATACTTGAAAGTAAGAATGAGATGGGAGATATTTTCGGTAAATGCCATAAAATTAAGAATATAGAAGGAAATGTCTATCCTGATTATTATGGAGGATCAATAAAGGATAGAAGTGATTGGGAAAGTTTTCCTAAACCAGATTTCAAGGAGATTTATAGGAATGCTAAAAAATTTTATAGAGGAGTGGAACGTAGATGCAAAAGAGCTAAAAGTGAAATTTGTATTGTGGCTCAAAATAGCTTGGCTTCTATATTTCCTCCTGTATGGCAGGGAATGGGAATGAGTCATTTTGCTCGTGCTTTAAAAAATGATCTAAAATTAGTTAAAGAGCGTTTTGATTATACAACGGAATTCGTTCTAACTGTTTTTAGAGCATATAAAGATTCTGGTGCGAAAATATTTATGGAAGGGGGAGATATTGCATTCCGATCCGGCCCAATGACCAATCCAAAAATTTTAAATAAATATTTATTGCCTTGTTATCAACAGGTTGCCGAAGAAATACATAATTGGGGTGGAAAATATATATTGCATACAGATGGAGATATTACTACTCTTTTAGATTTTATTGTGGAATCTAGCTTCGATGCCCTCCAATGCTTAGAACTTCCTTTTGTCGATCCTTATTTAGTTAAAAAAAAAATTGGAGATAAGTTATGTTTAATTGGAAATATTGACACCAAACATGTATTAGTAGATGGATCAAAGGAATTAGTTGAAGAAGCTGTAAAGGACGCAATAAGCGCTTTAGGATATGGGGGAGGATTCATGATTTCCTCGTCTAATTTCCATCCAGGAATGAAAATTGACCGAATCAAATGGATGGTCGAAGCGGGTTTGCGATTTGGAAAATATCCATTAAATCTTAATGCAAATTAAGAGAACTTATCGTTATCAATTGATTTTCATATTTTTTTAACTATTTTTTAGAATAGTTAAATATTGAATAGAGTTTAAGTGAAAAGAGAACTCGTTTTTGCTCAAAGGAATTAGTTTTATAAGCGGTACCGAATTTGCTAGGAAAAATGAAACACCCCGTATTTCCTTATTATTTAGGGCAAACTTCACTTGATCAAATTTAATAAATCCTAGTTTTCCACGATATCCAGTTAGTGTTCCTATTGTTTCATTATTGAAATATAACTCACTAGGAGTAGTTCGGTTATAATCATTCTGGAAAATAGCGACACCGCTTTTATATATTGGAATTCCTCCATCCAGTATACATGTTACATTATCAATTTTACCCTTAACTCCAAAAATGGGATCAATGGAGTGATATAAGTTATTCGGAAAACTAACCAATATTAATTCTGGATAAACTGCTTTAATTATAATAGGAATTTTTTCCATGTAAAAATTATTTTTATTACCAGCTATTTCGTTCTTATCTGCAATGTTAAGTGAGAATTGCTTTCCACCTCTCGCACGAATTGCATCCCTAATTGGTCTGATTTCTAAATGTAAATGAGGGCTAGACCAATATGCAAAATATCCATTCCGAATAGTTGTTCCTAAAGAATCCCCGATTTCGACTTTTTCCCCTACCTTAACAGCCGGTTTTACATGTAAGATCTTATATACTATTTCTGGTCTGTGTGAATTACTTATTAAAGTAAGATAATCTTTACTTATACCATTATGGAATTTTGGTTTAGGCGCAATTAAAGATTTAGTTTTTATCACTTCTCCAGATATCGGACTTAAAACTTCATAATTTTTTAACGAGAGATCTTGGTAAATATCAATAGCCAGTCCGTGTTGATGTGCGTAATAGGGAGATGTTCCGATAGTAAAATGACAGTACGCAGGGACTGAAACATCGATACCATCATTATGAATAATACTGTAAAATCCACGCTTCCTATTATTCATGCTTTTAATTCTCACTGTATTTAGTAATTTTGTCCTTAAAAACTTCAAAAATTACTCTATATTCAAATTTATTTGCTTCTAACAATTCATAGAACTCAGATTTCTTTAACCTTTTATGGATGATTGCGTCTAATATAGAAGGAATTGGTTTTGAAATCTTTTCATACTCTACTTCAAGAATATATATTTTTTTTATTTTCTCACTTGAAAGTAAACTTTGAGTAAGAGCATGGAGCTGATTCATATCAGGAATAAGTTGATGAGAAAACAATATTAACGCTTCATTCTGCCCTTTAATATTCTCTAATTTATTGTATAATGCCTTACATAGATCACAAAAGTCAACATATTGCCCCGGATTTTGGGGATCAAATAATTTTACAAGAGCATTACAAATTGGACATGTGCAAAACAAACTGTCTTTTGTATATCCTGAAAGGTGGAAGAAGCTTGTTTTTGTTTCTTTAGAGATTTTTTTGGTAAAACTATCTTTCCAAACTCCTTGACCAAATATTAATAAACAGAAATGATCGTGAGTAATCCTTCCGATAACTTATCACCATTTATTAAAATTATGATCAAGTTTTCCTATTCCATCTATTTTAATTTCTTCACCCCTGTGATATATCCATCCTTTAACATACAATAGTAATTCTTGGTAGTCTATGTTAAGTATAGGCCATATCTTTTTTCGAGTAAAGTGGGAATAGATTGGAATAACTGTAAGCTCTAAATCTGACGATTGAATTGAAAATTCATCCATCGGTCTTTCTGGATCGTAATGGAAATTAGAGGGTGAAGGTAAATAAAATCCCTTATCTTTATACCAAAAATAATTATAATTATGCGCGATCCCTGAATCATACCGGCAATCCATGACTATTCCGATTATGGTTGGCGACCAGAAATGAAGCCAATGAGTGGTTGAGTGTCCTGGTTGTACACCCCAGTTGTGTTCACAATATCCATATCCTTTAATTTGATATTTATTGTTTTTAATTGTTAAAGAACCACTCATCTCATTATTGATAAATTGAGTAATGAAGTAATTAATATTCTTAGTATAAAGTCTATTTCTATGAATCGGTACCAAAGGACGTTGGATAAATTCTACTTCTATATCTTGTGTTTTTACTTGAATATTCCATTGGTCTTCTGCCTGTCCATAAAATTTCATAAACCCCCATTTACCTTTTGCAAAAATATCAACCTTGTTTCCAGGTTGTGCTTTAAATTTCGTGAGATAATCTTCTGTCCAGCGATTTCCACTTTTGTAATCGATGATTTTGATTGAAATATAACTTTTAGGGAAGCCTTTTAATGCTAAGAACACATAGTATATTTTTTGAGTAGGATCTAATCCTTCAAAATACCACCATTGTTTAT
>JAHQWS010000185.1 GCA_029856295.1 Promethearchaeia archaeon | reverse complement strand
TTCTTGCAGGAAACTCAATAAATTGAATCAAAAAGAATCAGGAAAGAAATTGGCTCAAAATTAATAGATATTGATGAGAAATCTAAAAATTATATCCATGATGTCATCTTACTCGTAAATAAAGAAATTGGAATTGATAAGATTTTATCAATTATCCTTTTTGGTAGTCAATTAAAAAATCATCATCAAAGAAGAGAAAACACCGTTATATCGGATTGTGATTTACTCATTGTATTTAAAGACAATGTTTCAACATCTTTTATAAGGTGGATTGAAAAATACTTCATTGCTCTAGAGAATAAACATAATTTTCGGAAAATTAATTCTAGTTTTGTTAATAAAATGCTTGGAGTTATGCAACAGACAACAGGAATGTTTGTGAGTCATTTTTTAACAAAAAAAACCTATTTTGAAAGAGGTATATTTCATAAAATATTCAGTGTTAATAAGATTCTTTCTGATATATTTGCACCAAAAAAACTTGTATTAAGTAGCGTAGTTGATAATAGTACTGTTCTATGGGGGGAAGATTTACGGGATCTCGTAAAGGAGAAGGTAGAAATTGAACCCTTTGATATGGTAAAGAGCATTACGATGAATTTATTGATATCTCTCTTATACATTTTATTTTCACCCCTAAAAATAATCAAACCTAAATATCAATTAGAAGCAATTAAGTGGTCCCTTCGTGCTTCTAACTTTTATGTTTTTGAAGATTCTAAATCTCTTGAGACTATTATTAAACGTTTCACTGTGTTTGAGAAATCCACAGGATATAAAAAGAGGGCAAATAGATTTTATACAAAATTTCTAGAATTAAGACGTAATCCTTATACTGATCTGGACTTTATGCTTCGGTGCCCTTTCAGAATTATAAAAATTCATATTAAAGGGATCCTTTTCAAAAAAATGAGGACTAAAATGCAAAAAGGGTTAAAGAATATTTGAAAGATAGAATTTTTAAAAATTATTAGCTCTAATTCTTATTATTTTTAAGCATAAAAATGATTTCTTGATTTTTTATATATGTTAAAAAAAAATTTATTAATTCATTTAGGGTTCTATAAATAGTAGATTTTTAAAGTTTAGATGATATTATATAAACTAAACATAAAAAAAAATTAGTTGAAAAATGGCTAAAGAAATTAATCTCAGAGAACTTTTTTTTGATATCTTAGATCTCGTAAAATTTGAGTTAAAGTTTTATAAAGATAAAGAAAGCCCTATGTTTGAACGAATTGTGAAAACAAGAGTCTTTCAAACCAAAGTACAAAGGTTAAAGGACTTCATTATGAATTACTTCGAAATTTTATATAAAGATGAAGATTCCCCCATTAACCAAGCCGCGCTTCAGACTCAGTTGGAAAATATCGCCCGTCTTACTAATTATTATAATGACCTATCGAACTTCTACAAAGATCACACTAAGGATCTTATAACAAAAGGTAAGTTATTGAACTTGATTGAATACAGCCATATAGAAATTTTGTTTTTGATCTTTTCTAACATCCTCGACTGGGAACATTACAGAAGTAGTTTATTGTTTCCTACAGATAAAGCTAAGGAAAAGATTCTAAAGGAATTTTTAAATAAGCTAGCTAGTATAGATATTAAAGATGCTGATGATATTGTAGATTTGGAGCAAAGTATTGATATCTTTATTGAGTCAGTCTATGAGACAATTTAAAATGTCTTTTTGAAATTCTTAAGTTTAATGTTTCATCATACACACCACCTATATGAATTTAGTGAAATTCAATGAGCCACCTTTTTATTTTAATATTTTCTCGTTTTGAGAAAATATGATCATTATTTAAATAGAAATCTAAAATTTTTCCCAATACAAAAAATTTATATTAGTAAATCATTATGTCTTTTTTGGTATAAGAGAAAGGAATTTCAAATTATTTTCCTATTAAAAATGGATTGTTTAGATGAAATTTTAATATACTATGAAAATAAAGAGACTCATAGATCTCGAGCAACTAAAACCTGGATTAGCCATATTTTGGTTGATTTAATGGGAGATTTGGAAGAAGACAATCCGAAGAATTATTTAAAAGTTCGAAATTGTTTGCTCCTTCTAGTAAATCTATTTTTTGATGTAGAACACCCTGATCATTACCACACACAGGGAATTTCTGCTCATGAGCTTACGGAAAAAGAAAGAACTACATTTATTGAAATTTTAAAATCAGAGATAATTAATTTCAATTAAGGCAAACTATTTTATTAAAACTAATATTTATTAATTCTTTTTAAAAAATAGGAGTATAATCGGGTCGCGTTTTATCATATTCATTAAAGATGTTATCAATTTTTCGTAATATTTCTATAATCGCATCTTTAGTTTCATTATCTTGACCAAATGTGTCCAAAATCACACTATATATATCCACTTGATATTCGGAGGTGAGTTGCGAGATTTTCCTTAAATCCCACTGTCTTATTCCGTGATCTTTTAATTGAATAAATATGTTATCTATTTCTTCTTTTAGTTTAAGTGTAGCTAAAAGAGATTTAGTGCATTTACCTAAGAGATCTTTTTCTTTATTAAAAACAATTGATTCTTCATCACTTAAATCTTCTTTTGCTTCAATATCTTCAATTCTTTCAATGAGTAGATACTTTAATCTCTCATAAATATGAATCGTTTGAGCTATTTTTTCCCTGCTTTTAATTAAATCTTGGCGATTCAATCTGGCTTCCACAATTTTTAAATAGGCATCTTCGTAATACGTTTCCAATTCTCCGAAAGTACTCTTTTCCCACTCGTTAATTTTCTTCCTGATTTGTCTTAATTGTTCATTTAACACATCGATTTCTTTTACATTAATATCTTGGTTATTTAATTGTTTGAAGATTTTATTGGTTTCTGATTTTACTAATAATGTTCTCAATTTAAGAATATGAGCTTTTTTTTCTATATTTGTAATACTTCTAGAAACACCCTCTTTTTCACAAAAGGTAAATATGCTAATTGCGCTGTCTAATAATTGATTAAATTTCTCTTGATTAGATTCAATATAATATTTTGAGTCTTGAACTTTCTGGATGGCTCTATCCATCTGAATTTCTAATTCGAAAATATAATCAATCAAACTTATTTGTGTTCTTTCAGATAATATCTTCGATTTATTGGTCATATCTTCTTCTACAGATTTGCTCGCAAGAAACCAAAAAAAAGCTGCAGGAAGCCAGAAAAAGACTGAAAACACCATCATATTAAAAATACTTCCAAGCATGGATATCAACATAAATGAAATTAAAAGAGTGAAACCTTTTCCCAGTTGTTCTGAGAGATTAAAAAACGATGCTGATGTTCCTTTATGTTCTGGCATATTTACATCAACCATTATCGCATTTTTATTGGCAACAGGGGCGGCGCCTAAAGTTGATCCAATCAATGCTATAAAGAAATACCAAATATAACAAGGATAAACTCTAAATACTTCTTGTATTGTTAAAAAAATATATTTCCATGTTTCACCTGGAGGAATTGGATCAGGATAATCAATGTTTAAATTTGCCGCTTTAACAGGTTGAATAATAAATAACATCATAAGACATAACGGTATTGCAAGTATCATACATATTGTCGCTAATCTCGCCCGATTTCTTTTATTTCTCTTAAATAATGCATCACTTAAACGTGAGATCACTAAGTTCCCTAAAAGATAACCGACTCCTACCATTCCGGCAAAAATCGTTGCAGTTTGTAGTCTAATCTCTGAAGGTAAATCTGAAAAATAATAAAGAGCTAACATTGATGTTAAAAAATAAATAAAGATCGTTCCAGGGATAACGGTGAGAAAACCTTGGGATATTAAATGACGATTTGTCTTTTTTCTCACAATTTCAGATAAATCTTCTCGTGATATTCGATAACTATATTCTAAATTAAAATCTGTTAAATCTAATAATTCACTTTCACTTGCGCCTCTTTGAGGTATTCTTATAAAAAATAAAATCCCTAATATAAAAAAGCTAATTATTGATAAGAGAATAAAGGGAAATCTCCACCCATAAATAGGACCGACAAATGAAGATAAAGCCTGTCCCGTTCCGTTGGAGATGGAACTTAAAATTGCTAATGTTCCAAACCAGCCGGTTCTCTCCTCAGGAGGGATTGCATCTGATATAATCGAATATCCTACAGGTAAGACGCATCCTAATCCCGCACCACTTAGCATTCTACTTAAAATTAACATTTCGTAAGAAGTGCTAAAAGCAGTGAGTAACATTCCAAAAGTCCAACAAAACGCCCCTACTCTGATAACTTTTGTTCTATTGATCCGGTCAGTATAATAACCCCATATAATAGCAAAAAAAGCGCTGACTAATATAAATAATGCATCTGGTATCGCAATTAAGGCTACGGGAATGTGAAACTCTTGCTGAATCGCCGCGTAGCTTGGTATAAGCATGTTGGCACATGCGATAGAAACAAATAGTAATAGCACAACTAAAATTATCGGAATTAAATCTTTTGTTTTGACAGTTGTGAGCGGGATATGAAATTACCATTTAATATTTTGTAATTATATTTAATATGATTTGGACGTTAAAAAAATTTTCAGACTTATAATATTAAGAATCTAATATTTTGGAAATAATTAAATAGTTAGGATAATGAAGTTTAGGAGTAAATTTATGGAGACGGCGGGATTTGAACCCGCGGCCTTTCGCATGCCAAGCGAACGATCTTCCGGTCTGATCCTGCTACGGAGCTTGCCCGTAGAGTCTAATCCACGTCCCCATTTTTAAAAATTTCGACGAAATTTATAAAATTTTAATGAAGACCGTTCTATGTTAGATAAATAATAATCAATTTTTAAAAAAAATTATGGTTTTTAAGTTTTATAAATAAGAAATAAATACCAGCTTGAATATTTGAGATCTATGAAAAATTTTAAAAAAAATGCGAATTTTATTATCCTTACTTTTATCCTTGTCAGCTATATATCCAGTCCCTTCACGGATATGCCTTTAACTCGAAATATTACTTCTATTCAAATTAATTCAGACAAATTTTCATTCCAAATAGAAAAGGATTTAGTTTATATTAATAGTTGGGAGAAAATGATATCAAAATTCGACAAGAATGGAAATGAAATAGCTGATCAACTTGATAATAAGTTAGAATTACTAGAAATATCTAGCGATTTAGTAAATTCAGGTTTATCTAATCAAATAGATTTCATCATACAATTTCCAGAAGATTATGACTATACCACAGCCGTTTCGCTCTTTAAAAACTATAGGGGCACTGTCAAATATACATATAGTGC
>JAHQWS010000184.1 GCA_029856295.1 Promethearchaeia archaeon | reverse complement strand
GAAAACGAAGGGCAGCTTGTATCTTTTTCAAAATTAAAAAAAAATAAGGTTATTGAATTATCAAACGAATTGATTCAAAAGTTAAGTAAATTAACTAATAAAAAGCAACATTGTTTTATGGTTTTTAGGAACCGAGGAGAAGCATTAAAATTGGATGTCATTCCCGTTGAAACTGATGAAATTTTCAATTTAATCATAATGTTTGGAGAACAAATGACAGTCAGCGTGTTGCAAGAAATTTCAAAAATTTTGTCTAAATATGAAGATAATTTAAAGTTAGTATTTACTACAGGATTATGTTATGAGCTGGATAAATGCATTTATGAAGTTTACTTAACTATTGAAATAGATACATTGAACTTTTTAATTGAAGATTTATATAAAATCAATGGTATAATAGAAATGGAAGTCAAATTAATTAAATCTCAAAATTAAATTTAACATTTGTAGAAAAACCAATAATTAAGTGAATTTTTATTTCAGATAAGAAAGAAGGCAATTTAGGAGAAAGCTATAAGCCGAAATTCATGGAATGGGGTATAATATCAAAAGATACCTTTAAAACGACTTATGAGCTTCCAATTAAGAGGTGGGATCCTCTATCCTTAAGAACTATTCGAACAAAAGAGTTTGGACTTCGAACAGAGTATGTAAGACATTATGGACATTATGCATATTTAAGTCCTATTCGGGGCAAGAGGCCAAGAGGATTTAAAATTGTGGATAAGAAGAATGATTATATTGATTGTACAAAAAAGATATTACATGAAGCTAAAGATGTATTTACAGCGGTTACGGAAGGAAAACCCTTTTATGATAATGAGGGAAAAAAAATTGGAGATGGGTTTACGATAATTATAACGGAGGATGAAGAAAGAAGAGATTCTCCTTTCTCAGATAAGCCTCATAGAATTGGGAGATTGCCCGATTCATGTAAGGCAATAACTTTAATCAATCGATATCCTTCAATGGCCCGGATTATTGATCCTGATATTTATAATATTGCAGTAGAAAAATTGCCAGTTCATTTAAAATTAGCTAGAGGGATAAATTTAGTTTCTCTTTCAAGAAAGTTTTACCCATCTTTTTGTTTTAATTTAATTCCTGAAGATGTTTTAGCAGGATTATTCCTTTCTATGAAAACAGCAATTTTATATAGTGTCCAGGAGGCAATAGAAAGAGATTATTATGATATTCCAGTTTCACCCTTTGTTAATATAGGTACTAAAGTTGGGGGCTCGCAACCTCGTATTCATGGTCAAGTTTACATTGATTTGAATATGGATGGTCATGGAAGTCGATTAGAGGCATATCTTGAAGCTTTTAAAGAAATGGGGGATAAGTGTCATTTATGTGAAACTTCGCACGGAGAAACTGACAGAATTGTATTAAAAACTACCTATTGGACTTTTTATACAACTGGGAGTCCGGTAAGAAATTATCATATACGATTCCACCCTAACGAACATTTAAGAAGATTTTCCCAATTAAACATAAATCAAATTCAAGACTTAGCAAAATCCCTAAAAAAAATCTTCATAGGCCTAGACAATATAAATATTGATAAGAATCGAAATATACTATTTAATTGTTGCCCTTATGGGTATGACGCGGATTTTCATATGTTTGGTGATATTATTCCACATGAAATAATAGGAGGGGCAGAAATGGCTGATGATATGCGTGTTGCGAGAAAACTACCTCATGAAACTGCAGCAGAAATTAGACAAGGTATTTCTCATTGAATTAATAAAATATTATAAGAACCTTTTTTAACTTTTAGAGTTAATTTTTGTTAAAGAAATTACGCTTATCGCGAAGATTTAAAAGAAAAAAAAGTTATTTAATAAACTAAAATAAATCAATAGATATTAAATAAATTTAAAATCTCTTTAATACAGCACTTATAAATTAAATAAATTTCATATATTTTAAGTTAATCCATCTATCAGAGGATTCCAATTAAATGACAAGAGAATGGTCTGCGATAATTTTAGCTGGTGGTAAAGGATCTCGGCTAATGCCGTTAACGGCTCAAATTCCAAAACCACTTGTTAAAGTAACAAACAAACCTATGGTAGATTATTCTATAGCTCACCTCATATATGCAGATATTAAACATATCATTTTAGCGTTAGCCTTCATGGGAGACGAGTTAAAGGAACACATAGAAAAAACATGGACTAAAGATAAGTTGGGAGATGTGGAATTGGAATGTGAAATTCAAGAAAGTAGAGGAACTGCTGATGCGTATAGATTATTGACAGACCAAATTGATTCGGAGCAAATTGTAGTTTCAATGGCAGATATAGTTACGAATCTCCCAATGAAAAATTTTATGGATTTTCATTCGATGAAAGGAGGGATTGCCACAATTTCGATGAAAACTGTAGAAAGTCATACAACTCAATATGGGGTAGTGTTATTAGATAAGGATCGTAAAATTTATCTATTTTTAGAAAAACCGATGCCTATGGAATTATATTTAAGCAGTATGGCTCAAAGAACGGATTTATATCTTCACACAAATATCATCAATACTGGAATTTACTGTTTTAAGAAGGATATAGCTAAAGTACTACAGGAGACAGGATTAATGGATTTTGGCGGGGAAATCTTTCCATATCTTCTTGAAAATGAATATAAACTATATGGATATGTAAAAGACTATTATTGGCTTGATTGCGGAAATCCTCAAACTTATATGTGGGCAAATTGGGATTTATTAAGAAAATATAGTTGGCCTATCACACCAAACGGTCAGGAATATGATGGTGTATTTGTTATGGGGATAATTGATTCAGGTCAAAATATAAAGATTGAGAAGCTAACTTGTTTTGGACAAAATGTTCAACTTGGGAACTTCGTAAAAATTAAAGAATTATCTTCAATAGGGACTCATGTAACAATAGGTGAAGACACGGTAATTGAAAAATCTGTTGTGTGGGATAATGTTAAGATAGGTCGTGGATGCCATATTACTGAGTCGATTATTTGTAATGATTGTGAAGTAGGAGACAATGTAGTCTTAACGAAAGCAATTATCGCTCCCTTTTGTAAAATAAGTAGCAATTCGCAAATAAAGGATAAAACACTTGAATTAGGTCAACAGATATAAAGCTATTTTCGTTGATATTAAAAATTCAAAAAAAATAATATTAACATTAATGTTAGGACTAAACCTAAACTTGGTTAGACTAGTTTCTTAGGGTATGAAAGATGTTAGATCAATTTCTGGAAATATTCCGTCGTTAGCTTCTAGAGTACCCAAAAAATGCCATTCTCCCTCATCAACATGGTCTCCACTTCCATATCTTTCAGCCATTGCGTATAATCTAGTGAAGTTTTCATAATGAAGAGTAACTCTATTTTCAGCATAATCTCTTGCTGACCATGTAGTTATTAAAAATTGCCAGTCTGAGCTTTGTAGTAATAGTGATTCTCTTACTAACTGTTTTAAAATTTTCTTTAAATTCTCATCCTTAGTTCTTCCATACTTCACCATAATTTTCTCAGTCTTGTCTTCGACTTCATAGACCAACTTCCAAGTCCAAATCGTCCATTCGTTTAGCCAAACCCAATGGCTTGATCCTTGACCCCAACTTCCCTCAATAATAGAAACTACTTTATTTGGGGGGTTTTGTTCAAGATGAATTCTAGTATTGGTCAAATCAATTTCGGGATCATCTTCTATCCATCGTAATACTCTTGCTAACCACCAATTTCCCTCAAACCACCAATGACCAAATAGTTCACAGTCATAAGGGGCAACAATAATCCCAGGCTTTCCAAAATCGCCTTTATATGCTCTTAAAATATGTTTTATTAAATTAACATAGTGGCCTGCATTCTCATCTAATTTTTCAGGAATATCATCGGGCCAGTATAGCATTTTTTTCCCTAAATCCAATTTAGCTTCCGTAACTTTCCAATAGCGTAACCCACCTGGATAGTGTTTCTTATGGAAATCAAGGTATTCAGCACACCCGGGATAGCCGTGTTCCCCTGACCAGACCACAATACCAGTCTTCTCGTCTCTGGTAAAGAATCCGACCGGAGCGGGAGTTGATGGATCAGTTGATACTAAGTAAGCTTCATACTGCGACTTTTCAAATGAGATAGGTATTTCTTCATATTGAGAAGCAAATTGTTTCCAGAGTTCTTTGAGTAAAGGAAATCTCGCAGCATAAACACCCTGAGATTTACCTCCTAATAATAAAGCTGTATCAACAAAAAAATATCGCAGACCATTCTTCGCTAGGAAATATTCGATACCCGGACGATCGAATTCTTCTCCGGTTATTGGATTTTTCCATCTATAGCCCGGACGATAGGCACATTCTGGGAGCCAGGCTCCTGTAGGGGGCCTTCCGAAATGACGCTTATAATTATCTACTGCTGTTTTAAATTGAGCATCTATTGATGTGTCTTTGGATAATAAAGGGCTATACCCGTGGGTTGCACCGCAAGTAATTATATCAAGCAAATCCATATCTTGCAGTTTTTTAAAAGCCCCTACAATATCCTTATTAAACCGATGAGTATAATCATCTTTAACCCGTTCATAATATTCTTGCCACCACTTAGATAATTTTATCCTGCCATCTTCATATTTATTTTCTGTGAAATCTTCATTATCGTGGAGTGCTGCGGCAATTTTTTCATCTAAATATCCTAAAAAATCATCTATGAACGATGGGTGCCTAAGCATTTCACACAATACTGGTGTAAGACCAAGAGTCATTTTTGGATGGTATCCATCATCTACAAGTTTATATAATTCTTGAAGGAGTGGAATATAAGTTTCTGAGGCAGCTTCATTGACCCAAGAGGTCCCATGAGGCCAAACTCCATGATTAAGAACCCAAGGTAAATGAGCATGTAAAACTAACGCAAAAGAGCCTAATTTTTCAGTCATTTTCATCAATTATTTAAAGCTATTTTAAACTTTATCAACTTAATTGTAGAATAGAATGTTTGCTTTCCTAAAATAATTTTACATATGTTAAATAGAGTTACGTATACCTAACTTTTAATAATAATAAAAAATAAATATGCTAATTGAGGTATGTAATATATAGTTTCCAATTTAATGCTAGTATTAATTAAAAAATTTTAAATTTTTGATGTAAATGGTTCAAAATCTTCGAGAGCTCTACAAAAGTGGCCGAATTATTGGAAGAGCAAATTATGTCTTTACTCCGGAAATATCATCATCTATCGGATCAATCCACGGTAGCACATTTAACCAAAATGAATCAATCGTAATGGGTAGAGATTATCATAATGACAGCCGCATGTTGAAGCGCGGGTATACTTCGGGAATCATGAGTACAGGTGT
>JAHQWS010000183.1 GCA_029856295.1 Promethearchaeia archaeon | reverse complement strand
GAGGTATTACGATTAATAATTCTTAATTATAATAATTTCCATAATTTTATCTATAAAATTCTTTGATTCTGCCCATATATAGAATATTTTATTTTTTATGGGGATGATTAAACCTAATCCTATTTCAATTTCGCTAGGGAGTTCATCTTCTTTTTCAATTTGTAAAAAATCAAGAAGCTTTGGGAACCAGTCATGATTAATTAAATTTTCAGTTCGGATTTTTATTATATAAGCGGGAAATTCTTTTTTTGCGTATGAATAAGTTATATCCTTTAAAGTAAATTGGCTAATATTTCCATATATTCTGATTAATGCTTTACTCTGATTCTTGATATTTTTCATCGTAAACTCTAGGCCATTAGTATCTTCTGCGATATTATAATCAAAAATAAAAAGATGAAAATACACATCTTTATATAAAATAGTCTCTGGGGGTTCTAGATTACATTCATACACCGAATAATTAAATACAGGGACTTTTTCTTCTTGAGTATAGAGTTTGATTTTCCATCCTTTTTCTTGAAGAAAATTAATATAAGGTTTTATATTTGCATCTAATTCTAAGTTCTGATAATTTAATCCATATTGATATATACTCTCTAGTTCGTTGTCAAATATACCTTTCATTTCTTCTAATTTGTTTAGTTCTTTCTTTTTTTGTTTAATGAAATTTGAAAAAAAAGCCTTAGGTGATATTACACGATATTTTTTTACATTACGAGGTGGAATAATTGGTTGGCAAAATCATGAAGTTGTATCGGTATTATTTAAAAGAACAGTTGAAGCAATTAAAGAAATAAGAGACTCATGAAGAAAAAAATTATTGAAAAGTGATCAAGTATCTCTCTAAAGTTAATATACTTAATTCTTCGACGGAAAAGTATATTAATTCAATCTGACTTTTTTTAAATATTAAAGTCATAAATGGCGAATGAAAATGTCCAAACAATTATGGAATAAAACAGCAAAAGTTTTTGCGGCAGCTCAAGGAGGATTTATTCCTGTCAATGATACATTAATTACGATATTACAAACTCTAATGACTGAGGACCAAGCAAAATTTCTTCAAGTTTTTAGAAAACGTGCATTAAATTATGACCAGATCAAAGCTAAAACTGAGTTAGACGATAAGACACTAAAAAAAATACTAATGGAATTAATGGATAGTGGATTAATAATGGGAATTCCGAGTAGAAGTACTGGTATTATGGTTTATTATTTAGTAACTATACTTCCTGGTCTTCTTGAATACCCTTTTATGAAAGGGGAAAAAGGGGAAAAGCAGAAGAAATTGGCTAAATTGATGGATAATATATTCGATGATTTGAGCCAGATTACTCAGAGTAATTACGATTTTATTATAAAACAAGCTAAAGATAGCAATCCAATAGATAGAGTAGTTCCTGTAGAAAAAGAGGTCGATATACCACAAGATGTGGTGTTACCTTTTGAGGATGTAAAAAATATTATAGAAAAACATGATGTTATTAGCGTTAGTTATTGTTATTGTAGAAATTGGAAAAAAAACCTCAATGATCCATGCAAAATAGAACCTTTAAAACAAAATTGCTTACAATTTGGAAGATACGCCAAGAATAATATTGATCATAATTTTGCAAAGCCAATCTCAAAAGAGCAAGCAATGGAAATACTAAAAGAAGCTGAGGATAAGGGATTAGTACACAAGGCTATTCATATGCAAGATCCTAACTTGGAAGAATTAGCTCTTTGTAATTGTTGTAATTGTTGTTGTCAGTTTTTTCAACTTTATAGGCGAGGTATTATCCCTTTTCATACATTAACTTCCTATTTAGCACATGTAGACGAAAATAAGTGTAGTGGTTGTGGGACTTGTGTTGAAAAATGCCCAATTGAAGCAATCGAATTAGTAGATTCTCTTTCTGTCACAAATATGGATAAATGTATAGGTTGTGGAATCTGTGCCCATCATTGTCCTGAGAACGCGAGGAACTTAGAGAGAACGGGGCTTAGAACAGTTTTTATCCCGCCTCCAAAAATAGCTGAACATGATTTAAAGCTAATCCAATAAATGTAAAAATTATATTGATATCGTTTTTAGTGATATTATTTTTCTAATTCTTGATTGATTTGTTTTACTATCAATATAGATGCTGAGGCTAACCAAGCTGTAAGGGAAGACATCAGTAACCATTCCCATAATGGTGCCCATTGCCAGGGTGGCAAATATGTCCAAAAATTATCCGTATACCATAGATAAGGCACAGTATAAAAGAAGTAAAAGAATATCGGAGTTAAAATCCAAGTATTTATAACAAATAATATGCGTATTCTTGTTGAATGTGTTATTCCAATCTTTTCCTCAAGAATATCAGGAAAAATGATAAACTGTGAAGATACAAGAATTCCGCTAATCATAAAAAAAGTAAACGCAAAATCAGCTACAAGATCATGCCACGGATAACCAATTGGAAAGAGCTTATCCCATACTTCTCCAACATCTTCAGAAATAACTCCTGTAAAAAATAATCCTCCCATGGCTATTAATATGCAAACTTCTGTTAAATTTGCTAATATTTTTCTTAGTTTTTTTGATTTATCTCCTATAAGGATTTTTTTCATATAAAAAGCTGGAGGAACCATTAATAGCGCTGTATTCATCATTCCATAATTAATGATGATTGGCATTGGAGTCAGGTCTTGGTTGCCCAGATCACTTATATAATTAATAGCCGGATTAAATCCAGCAGGGTCATAAGACGGTCCAGCAGGATCTAATTGGCCTATCAGAAGTGCTATTATAACACTAGATAACCACGTTATTATTGCTCCTATCCATGAAAGCTTAACGACTTTTAAATTAGTTAAAAATTGATGAAAACCATTTAATTTATCTTTAAATCCCATATCTATTAATAAGTCTAAAGATTTAATAAAACTATTATTAAGAATTTAATATACTTTCTTTACACTTTTCTTCTGCCCAATTAAGAAAATCATTATTTCGACAGCTGGAAAGAATTTGTTATCGACGGTTGATTTATCCGAAATCAAGTTATTAAAAAAGAAATTTAAAAAAAGAAGATAAAGGAAAAAATTACCACTATTTAAGTTCCTTCTTCGTAGCCGTGGATATAGTTATATTGCTCTTCGGTCAATTTATCAATTTCGACGCCCATTGTTTGCAATTTCAAATATCCAACTTTATCATCTATATCAATAGGGACATCAACCATACCTGGCTTTAAAGAATCTTTATTATTAACGATATATTCAGACATGAGAGATTGTAAGCCAAATGACATGTCCATTACTTCTGCAGGATGTCCTTCTGATAATACCAAGTTAGCTAAGCGTCCTTTAGCAAGTAAATAAACCTTTTTACCATCAGGAAAGATGAGTTCTTCCACATTGCTTCGTATAGGCTTAATCTCCTTGGCATAATCGTAGAGCTCTTTTGTTGGAATTTATTGATCTAGCACGAGATTTGTGCTAAATTTTCAATATCAAAATGTCCTAGATTACCCAAAATAACTCCATCCTTAAGTGCATTAAAATTTTCTTTTGTAGGTAATATCACATGTTTACATCCCGTTGCTGTTAATATAATATCTGCATCTGGAAGCGCTTTTGCTATAGGCATGATATTAAATCCAGCGAATTTTGCTTGCAAAGCTTTAATTGGGTCAACCTCAGTAACAGTAACATTAGCACCTAACCCTCTAGCTCTAAGGGCCATTCCTAAAGAACAATGACCATATCCGGCAATTACTACATTCTTTCCAGCGAATAAGACATGCATTCCATAAATAGCTGAAACCACACCTTGTCCTGTTCCTAATTCGTTATCAAATTGATTTTTACAACGTGCATCGTTTACTGGAAATAACGGTACTTTTAACATACCTTTCTTTTCCATGGCTTTAAATCTTTTCACGCCAGTTGTTGTCTCTTCTTGGCAAGCAATAATCGTTCCTGAAGTTATTAACTCAGGAAATTCCTTATGGGCAGTAACAATCATATCAGCGCCATCGTCAATCAATATGTTTGGTTTTGCTTTTAAGCATTCTCTAATGCACCAATAGAATTCCTCATCTGTATTACCATGCCATGCAAATACATTTATGTCTTCTTTAACTAAGGCAGCAGTTACATCATCCTGAGTTGATAACGGATTACTACCACACAACCAAACTTCAGCACCACCTGCTTTCAAAGTACGAGCTAAATTGGCAGTTTCTTTCGTAATATGTAAACACCCGGCAATAACTATGCCTTCTAAAGGTTTTTCTTTAGCAAATCTTTCGCGTATCACTTTAGCAGTTACGGGCATTTTGTTTTCTGCTATATATAATGCTTCTTTACCCTTTTCTGCTAAGCTTTCATCAGCAACCTTATAATTTACCATTTTTTCTATCACTTTTTTTATAAATTTGTAATTGTTTTATATCACTTAATTTTGATTCAAATTTAAACATATTCTTGATTAATTGAAAAGAAGGATTTAAATTTCTTAACAAATGATTAATATATATAAATAAAAAATGAAAGTATCTCAAAATGAGTGATCTAAAAGAAAGAGTAAAAAATCGAGCTCTTATAAAACGGTTAAATGGAAAAACCAAATTTAATGTTTCAAAGAATTCTCAAGCTTTAGGACTTTCTAGACAAACAATTCAAAACAAGCTCAATAATTTGAGGGATCGCCAAATAATTAAAAATTTTACAATTAATATTAATCCAAATATTCAACCAAATAATTTAAAGTTTGTAATGCTTGAAATTAAAACAAACCCAAAAGAACCCAAATTAGTTGAGGCCCTACTTAAATTACCCCAACTAAAGATGCTGGACGGAATTTTCGGAGAATTTTCTCTAATTGCACTTTTTATTTTTAAATCTTCGGATGAATACTATCAGATACTAAACGAAATAGACAAAATTATGGCGCAATCGTATTTTAAAAAATATCAGATCATAGAAACAATTAAAGTTTTTAAAACCAATGGAATAAAACTGGAAAATTCAGGTTTCGACAACCAGTTTGATTTGGATAAGATTGATGATTTGATTTTGAATATTTTACAAGAAAAACAGGGATTAAAGCCCATTTCAACTTATGATATCAAACATCTGATGAATAAAAAGTATACGGAAATTGTACAAAAGCATTATAAAGAAGGGATATCCCAACCCACAGTCCATAATAAAATTAAAAAGCTTGAAAGTAATGGTGTTATTCTGAATTATACAATTAACTTTTGCCCAAAAAAACTAGGCTTTAAGGGAAAATATTTTATCCGAATTAAACCTAAAGATCCATCAAAATATGACATTCTGGCCAGAAAATTAGAAGAAAAAAATGAAATAACTGATTTATTTAGAATTGGTACCC
>JAHQWS010000182.1 GCA_029856295.1 Promethearchaeia archaeon | reverse complement strand
TAATAAAATTAATACTGTAAAATATTTTATTGAAAATCTATTCTACAAGCTTCTGTTTATCAACGAAGGTTAAATTTTGTATCAAATACTTGTCATTCAACTATTTTCCATATTTTGAACTGTTAATGTTAAATTTATTTAAAGCTAAAGGAGTCCAATATTTCATGATAGAAACATTTAAATATATATGTTAAGCTTATTTAACATAAGAAAAATTTATTTAACATAAATAAAAAAAAATTTTAAAATTTGTAGAAAAGGAGAAGATTGAATTGCTAAGTGTGTTATTAGATACTAGAACTGCTAGACCAGCACCTGCGGGTGCCGCTGATCCTCTATTAATCGGAATTTTCATTGCGATCGCTATTGCGTTATTTATAGGAGCTATTATGTTGCTACGTTATATCTACAAAGACGCGGTTAAAAGAGAATTAAACGCAGAGCTCTGGATTATTATAATTTTAATTGCTCCGATTATTGGCATTCCCCTTTATTTCGTAGTCCGAAATACACCGCGATCATAACTAAGTGGAGCTTTGTAAAATGCAAATTCTAAATTTATTTTTTTTTATATTTTATTATAGAAAATGTCAAATAGTAAAATTAATTTAACAAACCTAAGAGTAAAAAAACCATGAGTAAAACGACTATGGAATCAGATAAATTAGATATGAAAACGGATAAAATATCCTCAATTGAACCGATTGAAAAACCAGAAACGGGTTTAAAAACCGTGATGAGGTTAGAAAACTTAACCAAAAAATTTGGAAACTTTGTAGCAGTGAACAATATTAACATAGAAGTTCACGAGGGAGAAACCATCGGACTCATCGGCCCGAATGGAGCAGGAAAGACAACAACGATTAAGTTGATTGCGAAACTCATAAGACCGACTTCAGGAGAAATATTGGTTTTGAATAAAGCGGGAAAATTACAATCTTTAAACGGAGATGACAAGGATTTGGTTAAGTTTGGCTTTCTGATCGACCAGCCATTCTTTTATGATATGACAGCATACCAAATATTAAGATATTTCGCAAGATCTCAGAATTATCCTAAGAAAAAAATTAATGCCAGATTAGATGAGCTTTTAAAGTTATTCAAATTAGCTGATTGGAAGCATCAAAAGGTCAAGACGTTTTCAAAAGGGATGCGCCAAAAGATGGGGATCATTCAATCAATTTTGGTTGATCCCCAGATCATAATTCTTGATGAGCCTCAAACGGGTTTAGATCCAAAAGCGCGATTAGAGATTAGGGTTACTATTAGAGAGCTTCAACATCAAGGGAAAACTATTTTTGTAGCATCTCACATGCTTCATGAAATATCAGAGGTATGTGATAAGATTGCGTTGATTAACAATGGTAGGATTATTGCTTTTGATACAATTGAAAATTTGGAAAAAAATCTAAAGGAAAAGGAGCTAAATTGTCAATTACTTTATCCGATACCTACCAGTGATATCGAAGGTACAATTAATAGGCTCAATGATAAATTAATACAGTATGTAAATCACTTTATGGAAGTATCAACTGCAGATCACAATCACGGCGTAAAATATAATCCTGAGAATCAAACTTTTAAAATATATTATGACGGTAAAAAGGAATCGCGAGGAGAAATATTAGAAATATTTATAGCCGAGTTTAAATCCAACAATAAAATTATCTCTTTCAGTCAGCCAAAAACATCAAAATTAGAGCAAATTTACCTCGAAATGATTCAAATGGACGAACCAAGAGATGGCGGAGGATAGAAAAAAAATGCAATTATTAGAAAAAAAGGAAAAGTATGATAACCTCTATTTAGCCGCATTGCCCGTCGTTACAACATATTTATTTGAACTCAAGAAACAATGGAAAAAATTCGTCATTTTCTCCCTAGTTGCCGTATCTTTTGTAATACTATTGAGTTATTTGCCATATGCTTTGATCCCGGACAATCCATTGCCAGACACTCAAGCAGATTATTTTCAATCAGGGCTTAATTTCCTTATTATGATCGTTATATTCGGATCATGTTTCTTTTTTAGCGGAATTATTTGTTCTGAATATGGTGATAAAACGGGTTTCATCACATTTCCGATAATAAACAAATATAAATTAGTTACTGGAAAGTTTCTTGGTGCTCTCACGCTAATGATTGGTGTTGTTGCGGCATTTTATATCACGCTAGGAGTGTTAGGTATTTATTGGTATGGCGGACCAATTAATTATCGTTATTACTATAGTTTCGGAATTGCGATATTATACGTTCTTGCAGTGGGTAGTTTTGTAACATTTTTAAGTTCTTTTATGCCAAACGTAAACATAACAATTGTTTCGGCCATCATGTTTTTATTGATTGCTAATATGATCATAGATAGTTTAGTTATGTTATTATATCCTGAATTTGAACCAATATATTCTTTAAATCATGCAACTGATCTTATATCGTATATTTTAGTTGAGGACTTTCCTACTAAGCTTGAAGATAGATATGAAGAAGTAGAATTTCGGAATTTCTCTAGAAGGATATGGTTAACACCCACTATTGAAATGGGTATTACGATCTTTTTGGTGTATACCATTGTCTGCTTGGTTGTCGCTGCAATTATATTCAAAAGAAGGCAATTATAAAATGAATAGTATATCAGAAAAAAGGAGTGATAAAACATGGCAATAATAATGAAACGAAATAGAGTGAAAAAAATCTCATTAGGTTTCTTCATATTGTCAACAATTTTAATTGGGCTAAGCTCAACAAGTATAACTGCATTTACCACGTATGAACCTGCGTTAAACAAGGGAACTGTGGCATTTATAGTAAATCAATATAATGAAGGAAAATGGGAAGATACTGTTGATAGAGAATTAGACCCTGATGATTTTTTTGATGGAGACAGCGATGAAATCGGAGCAAGAAGTAAAACAACAATAAAAAATGTTGGTAATTATAAATGGGATTTACATGATGCATTGATTTTCTTACTTGATGTAGAGAGCTTTATTGATGAGGATAAACTTAATGAAAATGAAACATTGTTTTTACTATCCTTTCTTTCAAAGGATTATGTCGATGAGGTTTATCCTGAGAAATATTATGTATGGGAGGCTTTGACTGTGAAATGGGATTTTGAAACGGAAGAATTTGATGAATCGCCCGACGAAAAAGCCCTTATTCTTCCAATATTTAAGAATCCCCAGGATTACAATGATCTTCTGGAAGATTACAATAAATGGACACTAAGTGTGAATTCTACAAAGGTTTTTCTTGGAAAAGAACCTTTTCCGATACTGGATGGGGATGATTTTCTGTGGTTGCTTATCACAAGCGGAATATTTACGATAGCTCGTCCATTTAATAGCTATTTAACCACATTGATTGACAAACTTGACTGTGATGATGCTGAGGTAAAAGGAAATACATTAATCTTGGAGAAGAAAGGTGAAGAAGAGTATACTGTTGAAGTGACATTTAGCGATCAAGGAATGCAATCAAGTCTTGTTATAAAGAATGACGAGGGTAGAGTAATTTACGAAATCGCACAGGATAACACTGATATGGTTGTTTTAATCGTATCAGGAGTCATAGCAGCGAGCGTTGCTGGAATACTAATCGTGTTGATTATAAGAAGAAAAAAATTCAGACAGTAGAATACTAATTCTACTATTTTTTTTAATTAAAATGAATTATAAAAAATTAAGATACCAAAATATCTTAACAGAAAAAGAGAAAATAGAGGAATAAAAATGAATTATAAAAAAGAGGAAAAAGAGGAACACTTCATTCACAAAGACTTTAGGAAAAAAATCCTTTTAAAAGTAAATACAATTTTAATCCCAATATTCGTATTATTAACATTATTTTTTATCGCAATTGCATATGAAGGTCTCGAGACGAGGGATAGGGGGCCTCCTGGAGGAAGTCCAATCGAGGATATTGTTGGAGTACCAGAATTATTATTTTGGCTGTTACTATTTGTTGTAATCATTCCATATCTCGTATTAATGATTATTTTAAGCGTTTCTTTGTCAATGTACATACGTAATTTCTCGTTTGAAGTATTAGAGAATAATATTGTAATCAATCATGGAGTAATTACAAAGGCTAAGGCAACTATACCGTTTATTCAAATACAGAACATTAATGTGGTTAGTGGAATATTTGATAGATTATTTAAGCTGTATACGGTAAAAATTGAAACAGCAGCAAGGAGTAGAAGTGGCTCAAGTCCGAGTATCATTAAATTTAATCCTGAGGGTCATATCCCGGGTCTTAAAGAACCAAATATAATTGAAGATAAAATTAATGAGAGGATGAAAAAGTTTTCGCATTTCCCGAGTGAATTAGAGGATAAACTTTTTAAACCAGAAGAGCTTGCGTTTGACAATTTTATAAGCTATATTCTTTCAAAAATGCATGAGGGAAAGGAATTAAAAACTAATATTAAGGAACTGAGAGATAAAATAAACATGTCAAGCGCACAATTAGCAGAGAAAGTAGGAGTTCCAATTCAAACGATAAAATATTTAGAAGAAGGCAGATATAACCCAAGTCTAAGTTTAGCATATAAGATTGCCAGGGTATTGAACTGCAAAGTTGAAGACCTCTTTCAATTGGCTTAAGATTCGGTTAAAAAATGTTGTAGTATATCTAAAAATTAAGGGCAAATTATTAGGTGGGGATAATTCTAAAGTTTAATAAAAAATTAGTATCAAGAATAAAGGAATTAAGAGAAGAACAGAATATATCCCAGCAAGATTTGGCAAAATCAGTGGGAGTTTCCCGCCAGACTATTTATTATTTAGAAAGAGGATCGTCCAATCCCTCTTTAACCTTATCTTTAGATATATCTAAACATCTTAATAAACCAATTGAAGAGATTTTTTATTATGAGCCTGTAATAAAGGATTTAATAGATAACATTAAATTAGGAGATATAAAGGAAATAGCAGATGAAATTGGAATTGGTTATAATAAAATTTTGAAATTAAGTGATATTGATGATGAACAATTATCTAAAATGTATACTGAAGAGGAATTAACAAAAGTCTCTGAGGGCCTCGGTGAAGAATTTCACAAACTCTTTTTAAAAAATGAGGAATAAATATAGTAAAAATAGTAAAAAACCAAATAGATGAAAAAGTAAAAAAAATAAGAAGTGGTTTTTGTTATTAACCGCCTAAAATAATACTCGCGATAATGAGGGCGACAACAATAGTAATTATTATCATAATTATGAAGAGTATAATTAAAACGATAATAACAAAAACTAATGAACTAAAAAAACCCTTATCGTAAATTTTCGCAACAATTATTGCACCGATGATTAAATTAATTATTAATGCGAGAATGTAAGAAATAAGTGGATCTAACTCCGCGTAACTAAATGCTACAGCAACAAGAATAAGCA
>JAHQWS010000181.1 GCA_029856295.1 Promethearchaeia archaeon | reverse complement strand
CTTTTGAAGTGCATTAACAGCTCCCATTACGTCTGGAACACCTGCTTCTTCAATTTTGGTAGATAAACCAACATCTCGGTTATCGAATCGAATCACATAAAAACCTTTGTTTACGAGTAGTTCACATAATTCATCTAACCAGAGAATCATCTGGGCACCAAGCCCCATAACCAATAGTAGTGGCTTCGATGATGGATCTCCAAATGTCTCATACTCTATTTGGATCTCATTAACATTTGCTTTGGGCATTTTCTCAACCTCTTCATTTAATTTTAATCTTAAAAAATTAAACTATACTAAAAATAGAATATATTTAAATTTAAATGTTAAATTTTTGATGGTTAATAGGATTAACTGTATAATTTTGAATGTTCTTATCAGTCTTGAATCGAAATAATTAAAAAATAATGAAGTTTCATAATATTACCGATGTCAACTAAAAATAATTCTGCAAAGAGAGGTCTGGTTTCAGCTAGCATTAATATTATAAGACCCGTCAATTGCATAATGGGTTCTCTAACTGTGATTATAGGACTCCTAAATACGAGAACGGGCATCCCGCTTAATATTTTGCTCATTAATATAATTCTTGGGGTATTAACTTATTTTTTTGCTGCAGGAAGTGGAATGATAATTAACGATATCTATGATATTGAAATTGATAAAATAAATAGACCTAACCGTCCTCTGCCTAGCGGTGCGTTAAGTTTAACCCAAGCAAAAGTCTTATTTTTTCTTACATTTGGAATTAGTGTTATAATATCAATACTACATTGGCTATTTTTCGCCCTAAGCGGTTTAAATGTGTTATTAGTAGTCTTTTTTTGTTTAATTGGATGGTTATATGCTGCTTGGGGAAAGAAATCTGGTTTTTATGGAAATTTGATGGTCAGCGTATCATTTTCTATCGGGCTTATCTATGGAGCAGTCTTAAATAGTATTATAATTCCAGCTTATATTTATTATTTCTTTTTTACATCATTCTTTCTCTTACTATCACGAGAAATTGTCAAGGGTTGTGAAGATATCGAAGGAGATAAGGAAGAAGGGGTAAAAACATTGGCAATTAAGCTTGGAGTTAAAAAAGCTACTGGATTTTCTATACTGTTTGAACTTACGGCGATAATTTTCTTTATTTTACCATTTTTCACGGATATAATAAATCCAACCCTATTTTTGATTTCCATGATTTTCGGATTAGCAGATGTCGTAATAGTAGTAGTGTTATCTTTGCGTAAAAACTTAGAGAAGAAAGATTTCAAGAAAATAAGTCTTTTATTAAAGGTTGGAGCGTTGCTTGGCTTAGTTGCGTTTATTTTTGCCAGTATCTAGTATGAAACATTCTGTCAATAATATAAAAGGAGTATACCTTTCTAGGAGATACTAACTACATAATTGTAAAAAATTTAATTAGAAGCCTTTAATAACACTTAATTATTCATTTAGCAAATAAGTATCTATTAAAAAAAATTTAATTTATAACTTTAGTGAGATTTATGGAGCAGAAAAAAGGTCTAAGTACGGGAATTATAGTTTTTTTAATTCTATATATCATTTTGGGTATTATTGGAACCATTCAAATTTTAGGGGTGGAAAGAAAACCTGGTGTTGTACCGATTTCAGGGCTTCCTGAAGTTTATCATATGATCTTATTTTTCTTAATATTACCCCCAATCCTCTCAATCTCCGCAGTTTTAATATTTCCTAAACTAATCCCCTCCCTCCTCTTAAAAAGCAAAAAAATAGTATATAGACGCTATAAAGACGCGTACATCGATATTGATCCAGATGTGTTTAATATAAAAAAGTTTTCTATACGTGCAATATATGTATTTCTCTTAACATTTGGTTTACTAGCGATAATTATACCCTTAATGTCAGATGAGGTGGCAAGGGCGTTTATAAGTACAGGGACTGTTGATTACTATATTGATGAAGGATTAAGTCTTCGATTCGTTGGTATCGTATTATTTGCAATAACTTTTACATTTGTACTTCCAATAGTAATAGGACTATGGTCAGTTGGTTGGACTCTTCAAGATGCTGGACTGGTTCACTATACTGGCTTGGAAGGCCAGAAAGAAAGATGGGATAAATTATTTGAGATAGAGCCAATTCACTCGAAATATAATAATTATCTTAAGGGTTATGCAGGAATTTCATCGTTAGTGTTTTTAATTTCGATTGCGGTTTATTTAACTGGATTTGAAGGAAGAACTATGGATGTTTTGATGATAATTTTCACTCCAGCAATGAGTATACTCATGATGGTTCCATCCTATATTGTATACGGACTTATTCAGCAAAAGTTTGAATACTTAAGGAAAGAGCTTCCTGAGGCTAAAAAGCTTGCTGAAGAAGATTTAATCATAAAGAAATAATAATCATTTTTTTTTTTTTAATATGTTTAAAATATTTTTAAAATCATTTTTTTCCATAGCTTCAATAAGTTTCCTCTTGTTTAAATTATCCAAATTCATAATTGGAAATGTTTCAATGAGGCTCCTTACTTGAGTTAAACCTAAATATTTTCTTGTATATTCTGCCCTGGAATATTTATATGTGGTTAAGAATTCACTGTCTAACTCTTTTCGAAAATGCTCCAGAACAAAATTGAAATAATTTTTCAATAAAATTTGATCTTCAATAGAAATTTGAGGTTCTAAAAATATTTGTATAGGATGTGTGCGGTAAGTATTAGATGAAACATAAATCCCTCTTACTTTGAAATCCTTTG
Organism: Promethearchaeia archaeon; assembly: GCA_029856295.1. Taxonomy (GTDB): domain Archaea; phylum Asgardarchaeota; class Lokiarchaeia; order Sigyniarchaeales; family SOKP01; genus LW40-45. The sequence goes on along the minus strand of JAHQWS010000181.1, from coordinate 2,688 downwards.
AGATAATCCCTAACCCGACTCTTCCCTCGGCTGATCCTTTATCTACGGTTTGAATATAGAGTATATTTGACTCTATTTTATGCTTCAAATTATCATTTACGTATAATTCTTTCTCTTTATATTCATTTTTAAAATAATCATTTGAATCTATAACAGAAATTTGATTCTTACCTCTATTTTTGATTACCTCATCGTTTAATAGATAATAATTTACTGATAACGGATTATTTGACTTATTTTTCTCAAGAAACTCTAAGAATTCAGAACCAGTCCGATACTTATATTTTGGCTTTAAAACATATTTTTTATCAATAATTTCATGGTCATTCTTTATTTTTAAGCCCCTAAACTCGAGAATCTCATTTTTAGACGAAGTTTTTCTTTTAAAAAAACCAATACAAATATTCGTACCTGTAAACTCAAACACTCGAGTCTCAAATATTATCATTTTAACAATTTTATAGCAGTTCAAAAAATCTAAACGAAATTTATTTGAAACTGAGGCTCCAAATAAAAAATTGGAGGGAATTATATATATTAAGTTTTTAATATCATTTCTTAAGTCATTAATCATGGCAATTTGGTATAAGTCTTGATACCCTTCATTCTGACCTTTAAAATATTTAAAGTAATTCTTTGTCTCTTTATGTTTTCGGATATATCCTAAATATAGATATGGGGGATTAGTTATATGATATATGGGATATTGTTTATTTTTTAATAATTTAGGAAAATTTTCTAAATTATCTCTATCTTTAATATTGTTTTGAGCGATCCTCGAGGGTATACCATAGTCTTGAGCATTTTTTACACACTTATAAATCATTTCTGGTTGTATATCGGATAAATACATATGATCTTTAAAAAAATCTATTCGCTCTTCCTCTGGTAAGAATTCAAGAATAGGTAATATCAAGTTTCCTTCTCCGGCATAAAGATCAACCCATGTATACTGATATAGTTTATCCTTGATTTCGGGAAATATAAATTTTTGAAATAAATCTATTGATGTAAGATGAGCTCCAAAAGTTCTTCTGTTAATTTTATTACTAAGGTCGTTTATAATGTTTCCCTCTTTGAAACCACACTTTTTTATAAAATCAATATATCTTATATTTGGTTTTATATCGTATTTAATAATTAAGAATTTGTATATTAAAGAGCTAATTTTAAGAGAAATGAGATATTGCTTAGAGTCTTTTACGGATATATGTTATTTTTTTGATTTTTTCTGGAATTTCTGCTATAAAATTATTATCAAGGGCATTAATTAGTTTTCTATATTCCTCTAAAGTTAGCCTTTCAAAAGGAAAAATATAATCTCCCTTCTCGATCGGTTTAGCATTAAACCAAATATCATATCCATCAGAAAATTCTTCTATTTCAAAGGATCTAAGTTCTCTTTGATCTAATATGATAATTTCACCCTCTCCTTTTATTTCAATGGCATAATTCGGAATTTCTGAAAAATCAAAATATTTATTAAAGATTGAATGAGAAATAATCTTTTTATTGGTAATCACATATGTGTTTTTATATTCCTTAAGTTCCAACTTACTAGCGTCCGATGTTCTTTTCAATCTTCTTTTATATTTCTTATTTTTGAGCAGTAATTTTAACCAATTATCTTTAAGTGAGACTAAGGAACTTTTATTACATATTATCTGCTCATCTTCATCCAAGAAATTTTTAATTTCTCCCAGTTTTGAACTCGATTCTACTTTGGTAGATAAAATATTAGTAATCCTAATCTCTTCTTTTTCAATATTTCTAATATATCGCTTATCTTCTAATTTTTCAGCTACGTCCATTGATTCTAAGCCAAATATATTTAAGAATTCCTCTAATTCCTCGCCTTGATCTATTGTTACTATTTTACAACGTTTAAATCCTGCTTTCATTATTTCTCCTTGAAGCTCAGTGGCAATTCTAGAACCAAGAAATCGTTTCCTAACAGGAGCTCTTGCTCCTTTCCAAAAATAAATTCTTTTTATGTCTTGGTTTATTATAATGTAAGCATTTTCGGGATGTAGAAAATCCCCTAAATCCTCTTTTTTAATTTTTAATTCTGCATAATCACCAGTTTCTTTAACATCAAAAATCATAAAGTCCTTGAATTCTATATCATTCATTTTAAACAGTATTTAAGATTTAAGATTCCTCTAAATGAAAATATATTAGATATATAAAAATGTTTTTATAGAAATATTAAAATTTTAAATAATAAAATTCTTATGAAGAATGGCATTAATTTCTTTAATTGACGAGTTTATCTCAAACATTAATTATGAAATTAAATAAAACTCTAGAACATAAGTTAGAGAACCTTATTTCTTTTTTAAAAAATAGAAAAGTAATTGTTGCATTTTCAGGAGGAGTAGATAGCTCTCTGCTTGCATTCCTTTCAAAAAAGTATGGAAAAGAAGCACTACTAGTTACGGAACGTTCGGTTCTTTATCTTGATGATGAAATTAACGAAGCAGCTGAGTTCGCTAAGAATTACCAAATTCCGCATATTATTATCGATCTAGATCCTTTAAACGATAATGATTTCACAAAAAATCCTGTTAATCGTTGTTATATATGCAAGAAAGGGCTGTATTCTGGAATTATCAAAATTAAGGAAGAAAAAAATTTCGATTTAATATTAGATGGCTCTAATTTAGATGATCTCTCGGATTATCGCCC
>JAHQWS010000180.1 GCA_029856295.1 Promethearchaeia archaeon | reverse complement strand
GTTTTAAATTATATTTGTCTTTATTTACTTTAAAGGTTTTAACTTCTCTAAAAATAATTTTAAAAGTGTGCTGTATCGTTGAAACTGCGAACAAAAATAGAAAAATTAAGAAGAAAAAAATTAATTTCTTGAAATTTTTGATAATTTAAGTAAAACTTATTGTTTAGCTAATCCTCCGCCAACAGGAATACATTGACCTGTTATATATGTGGAAGCAGGCGATGCTAGAAACACTACAAGATCTACCACATCTTCAACTGTGCCAATTCTATTCAAAGGAATTTGTATATTTCTTTCTTTTAATACAGTTTCTATCACTTCCTCGCTATCTTTATAGATCCCAGTTACATGGAAGCCTGGTGCTATTGAATTTACGGTGATACGTGGTGCTAAAGTCATTGATAATAATTTTGCTAAAGCAATAACACCTATTTTAGTGATACTATATGCAGGAAGCTTAGGATTTAGATTTATCCCGGCTAAAGAGGCATTACATATAATCCTTCCTGATAGCGAATCATTATCAAACTTTTGAGCTTTTATTTTACGACATAAAGATTTAGCAACCAACCATTGACCTTTAAGGTTAACAGACATGATCTTATCCCATTGTTCTTCTCTTAGTCTACAGATATTTTTTCCATAGGCAATCCCTATACCCGCGTTGTTAAACAAAACATATACATTTTCTAATTCTTGATAAGCTTGTTTAACCATCGTTTCGACCTGATCTAATTTTGAGACATCACACACAATAGGTATAATTTTCTGACCTGTCTTATCTGCGACTTTTTTTGCTGTTTCTTCTAAAAGCTCTTCGTTAATATCAATTATGGCAACATTGGCACCTCTCTCGGCAAAAGCATAGGCAACTCCTCTTCCGAAACCAGATGCACCTCCGGTGATAAGGGCACCTTTTCCTTCTAAAAATTTTTCAACCATTTTCTCCAACTCTTTTTTAAATGATTACAATTAAATATGGTTAATCATTGATTTAAAGGTTTAAATCTTAAAAATCATAAACAAAAGAAAAAAAATTATAGATTGAATTTTCCAAATTTGATAAAATTCAGATACAAACCCCGCCACCTACAGGGATGCATTGACCTGTAATATAATTTGAAGCTGGAGATGCTAAATACACTACAAGATCAACAACATCATTCACATTTCCAATTCTACCTAATGGAATTTTGATATTTTGATCATCAAGCACCGTTTGCACTGTTTCTTCACTTTCCAAGTAAATTCCCGTTATATGGAAACCTGGTAATACTGCATTTACTGTAATATGAGGAGCTAAACTTTTTGCTAATAATTTTGTTAATGCTATTACTCCAACTTTTGTAATACTATATGCAGGAAGTTCAGGAATTAAAAGCAAACCCGCAGCAGATGCATTACATATAATCTTACCTGAAAGTGGTTCAAATTTTTGTGCTTTCATCTTTCTCCATAAAGATTTGGCGACTAACCATTGACCTTTAAGATTTACGGCCATTATTTTATCCCAGTCTAGCTCTTTTACTCGAAAAATATTTTTTCCATAAGCAACACCTATCCCAGCGTTGTTAAATAAAACGTATACATTTTCTAATTCTTGATAAGCTTGTTTAGCCATTGCCTCTACTTGATCTGATTTTGAGACATCGCAAACTATAGGAATTACTTTTTGACCTGTTTTATCTGCTACTTTTTTTGCTGTTTCTTCTAAAAGTTCCTCGTTGATATCGATTATAGCAACATCAGCACCTCTCTCGGCAAAAGCGTAGGCGGCCCCTCTTCCGAAACCAGAAGCTCCTCCTGTAATGAGAGCACCTTTTCCTTCTAAAAATTTTTCAACCATAAATAACACCAATATTATTTTTTAGGATTTATCAATTAATAGTATGTTAATTCTATTAATAAGAATTGTACAAAATTAGGGATGACAAAAAACATACATAATAATTTATAAAAAAGAGATAAACCTGAATTTGTTTTTTCTCAATTGTTCTGGAAATAACTTCTTTTTCTCCAAATAATTAAGCTAATTACTCCGCAGAATAATAAAATAATCAAAAATAAATTGTAACCAGGAATTTCTTCTCTGAGTAACACTATTTTTATAAATGTGTCTCCATTCTCATCGATATATTCAATTTTCTCTGCTAATCCATCATCTCCATAGCTTAATTCAATTTCATAGGCAGCCGGTAAGGGTTCTATTGAGTTTTTTGCTATAAGTTTATCATCTTCTACAGAAACATCAATACCAGATATATCAAATTCATCTCGAAATTCTTCGATGTAATTAACATATGGTGTTGGGACAATCCACATATTTGCAATATCTTCTAATTCTATGATATCATCTGCCTGATCTTTTGGGTCCTTATAGACAGTTTTGATTTTTTCATCATCTGGAGGCCCACTAAAGTCATCTGTGTTATCAGTGTAATCCCATCTATCATAAGATATAACCCATTTTTTTTCTCTTGTATCTATGTCTGTGACCTTTATCTGTTGTTGGTCATCTTTCTTAAAATCAGCGTCGGGTCTCGCCTCTATAGAATAACCCTCAAAAATTTCATCATATTTATCTTCATCAAATTCATCAACTCTCCATATCCAGTTCGTATTCTCATCAATATCAAGACTATACTCCACGGCTACAGCATTAATAACAACAAAGTAGTTAAAAAGTATGAAGAGAAGTGCTAATTGAAAATATGTTTTTTTTTTCATATTTATTATTCTTAGTAATTGTTACTAATATATTGAAATTCAAATCTTTTAATGAATTTTATTGATTTAAAGAATAGTTAAATCCAAAACTTTAATTATAAAACTATTTTTAAAATTTAATAAAGATATAACTATAGATAATTTTAGTGAATTAAATTATGGTAGAAAAAGTGATTCCATATCTTATGAATATGGGAGAAGTCATCCCCACTCGCTCTAAAGCAAATCTTTTAAATGAAATGGCTATGGCACTTATAGAATGTATAAACATATATGGGGCTAAGAAAATTAGTAAGAAGGGAAAAATTAGTAAAATAGCTACATGTTTTTGGCCTGTTCGATTAATTCCTTTAAGCGACACACGCGCATCGGTCTGTTCATATTTTCTGAATAAACAAGAAAATTTAAATGTTGGACCTTTCAACCAATCACCCCCACCTCCTAATAACATAGTAAAGGGAGCTGATCCCTCTACATTCTTAGACTCTTTATGCTCATACAACACTGCATATTTGAAAAAAAGCAAGAATTACAAACGAGCAACGGTAATCCAGGAGGCTTTATTTAATACTAATGAAATAGGTTATTTTAAAAGCTTTTTCTTAAATCAATATAATTTAAGTTCTTTTGGAGAAGGATACTTTATATTAGAGGGAGATCCAATTGCCAAAAGCGTTAACCAAGTTAAAATTATCCAAGATGTGCATGATTTTGTGGGATTAAAGGATGTTAATACTCTTGATGATTATGCCCAGCAAATTATAAAATTATGCGACAGATGGCTTCAAAAAAGCACCCAAGAAGTCGAGAAAATTAAAGGTACCACCGTGGATACAAGAGAAGAAGAAAGACAGCTCGCTAGACTCAATAGCGAATTGAAACAAGAAAAAGAGAGAGACCTAAAAAATAAGCCCGAGGAATTATTAAAGTCGGGCAATTATAGGGTTAGCGATAAAACTGGTGAATTCAATAATCATATAAATGCTATAAGAAATGCTGTCGAACGATTGAAGAACGCCGTAAATCAAAAAGAACTCTCTCTTCTTGACGAAGGTATGAACGAATTAGAATTGCGATATAACGATTTAGGCAATTCAATTAGTAGATATAAAACAGAAATCGCTCAACTAAAAAAGAATTTAAACCGTGAGGGGAGAGATATTGAAAATTCACATAATACAAAAGTTTCTGAACTTGAGCGTAGAATATCGGAAGTCCAAAGAGATATTGATACAAAACATAAGGGTTTAAGCTCTGACTTAGCATCTGCGGAGGATATTAATGTTCAAATTAAGAATGAGAGGCAAAGTTGCTTAGATAACATTGAGAGTATTAAAAATGGAGAATTGACAAATCTTCAGAGATTTTTTAATAATTATACCATTGAAATTAACACTAAAAATATCGTTGTTGGAATTCCCATATTTATATTTTATTTTGTAGACCCGAATACTAATCGAACAGCTGAAAGGGCTCCTGTTCTTCCCCTTTTAATAGATAAAGGTAAAGTTCAAAGAACTAAAATTACCGAGAGTTTTAGAAAAGAACTACATAATCTTATGAATAAGTATACTCCCATGGTCGATTTGATAGAAACAAATGGAGATAAAAATAATCTAATGGAAGCAATAAAGAATGTAGACATGCAGTTAGAAGATGCTATAAATGATTTAAGGATGCAAAAGATTTTAAGCAAAAAAGGAGCGGATCAAGCTAAAGAAGTTATAAATAATATAGTGTGGTAATTTAGGATTTTTTTGTTTTTACTTTTTTTTCTATAATTTTTTTAAATTTTAATCTATATAATTCATTCTTTTTCCACAACATTCTGGGATACGTTGATGTCCACAATGATCAGAGCAGCAACACATCAAGTAATCTTCTTTTAAAATCATTGATTTATCACAACAATTAGGAACCTCTCTCTCGGTCCCACAAACATCACATGATAATTTAGCCATTTTTAGCATCACCTTTCTTCTAAGGTTCTTCTATTTAATTCAAGGAAAATTGGAAACAAAAATACTTTTGTTATACAATATAATTTCCTTAAAATAATTGTTTTCGTGGTAAAAGTAAATGTACCTAAAATCTTCTTAATTATTATAACTCGTTTGACAGAAAGATAGTATAAATAAATATTGAAAACTTTACCCTCTTCTTACTTCAAAAATTCATGCATAATTACATGCGTGTTAGTTTTTAAAATTCCATCAATCGGATCTATACTCTTAGCAAAAGACTCATACAATTCGTCTGTTGACTCTACTTCAATTTCAGCCAAAACATCATAATCTCCCGTTAAAGAAAAAACCTTTTTAATTTCGGGGACCTTCTTAAATTTTTCTATTACGCTTACCATTGCTTTATGATCAACCTGGCAAAATATTAGTGCTTTAATTGTCATTTTATAAACCTCATATAACAGATTAATTAATTGATAATTTATTTATTTCATTAATAAAAAGTATTTTTATATCTTTAATTTCCATTAGGTTTCTTATTTTATCGTTTACTAAATAATATAAATCTCTTATTGAATTTGTTTTTATATTTAATATCATATCATATGTTCCGACTAAGTATTGAACGCAGCAAACTCCGTCATTTTTTAATAATTTTAATGCGAGCTCCTCCATTTTTCCTTTTCTACGTTTTATCATGATAAGAGCATTAACCCTATTAGTCGATTCGTGTATATATC
>JAHQWS010000179.1 GCA_029856295.1 Promethearchaeia archaeon | reverse complement strand
CATATAGACTTCGGCATCCGTCAATTCTTCGGGATCTAATCCATCATTAGGTCCATAATTAAGACAATTACAATATGTTAGCTCATTCGGTCGCAATGAGGAAGCATAAAAATAAGACGCTTTTTTAAATCCTAATCTGTGTACGTTAAACCCTATTCTTACCAACTCTGGTTTCGTACCACCTGGTTTAATTGCATGTCCTAACATTGTTATGAGCTTTTTCTTTTCTAAATAAATTTCCATCTTATCTAGTTTAACATTACATAAACGGAAGGTAAATCCTGCTGGATAGGCTCCGATATCGTTAGTCTTAAAATGTTTGTAAGGAGCTCCCGCATATGCAGCAAGATCTCCATCACCTGTACAGTCTATGACTTGTACGGCAGGGATAAAAGTATAACCAGCCTTGTTCCATACAATAACTCCTTTAATGATCTCTTTATCGATACTAACTTGGATGACAGTGGTATGAAGTAATAGTACAACACCAGCTTCCAACAACATTTCATTTAATACCGCTTTTGTAATTTCAGGCTCAACAGGAGTTATCATAGAGATATATCTACCGCCTTTTTCGTTATGAATATGTCCTAATGCTCCTCCTTTTAGTTGAACTCGATCAACTAATTCCTGAGCAATTCCTTTCGCAACCCTCATCCGTTCGACGTCCGGTGTAGCATCGAAAATATTAAAAAAATTATGTAATGCTGTCGCTCCAATTACTCCTAAACCACCTAAAAACCCATCTTTTTCAATAAGAATTGTTTTCGCTCCGTTTCGAGCTGCTGAAAGTGCAGCAGCAAATCCTGCTAATCCTCCTCCAGCTACTAACACATCATAAGAATCTAATTCATTATCAATCTCAATATTTATATCCATTATAATTTACTCCTAATTTTTCATATTATTCTGAACTTTTAGTCCATAATCTTCGGAGCATATGTGCTGCCATTTTTGGCCTACGATCTCTTGTAAATACGCCTTTATAATTATAAGCGCCCACTCTATGGATCCCTTGAGGAGTTTTAAAATCACACATATTCCATATATGTTGTCCAATGACATAAGGCTTATTATTTATAACTTCAATGTATTTTTTCAAAAACTCTACTTGGTACTCTTCGCTGAACATTTCTGGTGGTTGAGAATGCCACCCAGGAATGGTGTCTGCTCCAAATTCCGCTATAATTATTGGTTTAGAATATTTTTGATAAAATCTATCAATCTCATTTGACAGACCTACACATCCTTCATCAATTTGTCCCGGCCCGATATACCAAGCGTAATAGCGATTCATGCATACAATGTCTAAAAATTCAAAGGCTCTATCTCTAACCCCTTGCATATTAATTATGGTAACCAGTCTTGTCGGATCAGTTTCCTTGCTTAAATCATATAACTCCCTGAAAAATTCTTTTGATTTCGTACTAGAATGCGGTTCATTTGCCAAACTCCACATGATTACGCTTGGATGGTTCTTATCACGAGCAATAAGCTCTCGTGTATATTGTTTACAAAGCTCGAGATGGCGGGTAATATGGTGCTTGTGAAAAGTTAGCCCGACTGCTGGAGTTTCGTCTATAACCAGAAAGCCGAGTTGGTCTGCAAGGTCCATCATCTGTTCGGAATAAGGATAATGGGAAGTTCGAAAAGAGTTGGCACCAATCCATTTCATTAAGGAGTAATCTTTAATGATAACCGCGGGATTATAACCCCTTCCGGTTATAGGAAAATCAATGTGTTTGGCAAATCCAATTAATTCTATGGGTTTACCATTTAGGAGTAATTGATCTCCTGAGACCTCAATCGTTCTTATTCCTATTTTTAACCGATATGAATCAAAAACTACATCATTTTTAAGAAGTTCGACTGTTAGATTGTATAGATTTGGATGTTCAGTATCCCATAATGCAGCATTTGGTACTTCTATTGTAAATTCTGTCGTTTTATCTTCCATTATCATTGTTTCTGATAAGTCGACTCCATGACCTTTTAGATCGATATTCGCTGTTAAGGAGCTTTTTTCAACACATTCTAGAATTATCTGAACTTTTCCCATATTCCCTTCGATGAAAGTACGAATAGTCAAATCTTCTATCCCATCATTTGGAACTGAATAAAGTAAGACGAGACGATGTATACCACAATATGGAAAAAAATCGAAATTGGTTGCTGGATAAAACATAGGACGTCCTCCAGGGGGCACTCGATCATCTGCTAAATCACCATCGACTCGCATGATTAAATGGTTGTTATAAGCTTTTAATTTAGAAGTTATGTCAAACTCGAAGGGAATATGACCTCCCTCATGTTGACCGAGTTGATCCCCATTCAGCCAAACATCTGCTATATAGTTTACAGAACCGAATCGTAGAATTACTTTTTGATCTGTCCAACCCCATGGAAGATCAAAATAAGTTTGATACCATGCTGGTCCTAAAAAATCTCGATTATCGGCAAATTGGTCGTTCCAGCTTGCAGGTACAGCGATTGGCTGGCTTTTATCAAATCCAGACTGCCAATTCTCTTTCAAACCCTCGTTCTTTGTATCAAAACGGAAATCCCAAATGCCAGATAAATCAATATATTGACGATATTTATTCCTTTGAGGATATAGCATATTTTATTCTCTTTTGTTTTTTTCTATTTCATTTTTTATTATAAGAAATAAATAAGAGTTAATAAATACATTAATTTTATCAAATTCATAGAAAACTAATTTAATTTATATGAGGAAATGAAATTGAATATAAATGAGATTAAACATGTTATGGTTATTGGAGCGGGAACGATGGGTCATTCCATTGCCCAAGTGTACGCGCAATCAGGATTTGAAGTAGATCTTGTTGATTTAAAGCAAGAAGCGCTTGATATTGCAATAAATAAAATCGAATTCAACTTAAATCTTTTAGCCGAATATCAACGCATCTCTTCTGATGAGATTCCTTCAATTGTAAATCGTATAAATCCCTCGACTGATCTTGAAACCGCAGCTAAAAAGGCAGAGTATGTTGTTGAAGCTGTGAGTGAAAATCGAGATATAAAAAGAGGGGTTTACTCCCAATTGGATGAGTTTTGCTCAAGAAAGACTGTATTTGCCAGTAATACGTCGGAATTAAATATTTTCAAATTAGTAGCCATAAATAACCCTGAAAGATTAGTAATTCAACATTGGTTTAGACCTGCTCATATAATTCCTCTAGTTGAAATAGTGGCAGGAAGAAAAACATCCCCGGAAGTAATCGATTTATCGTATAATATGCTAAAGAAACTCGGCAAAACACCAATCATCTTAAAAAAATTCACAAATGCTTTTATAGTAAATAAAATCCAGCAAGCAATCAATTCTGCGGTATTCGGACTATTATTAAAAGGGATTGCTACCCCTGAAGAAATTGATTTAGCAGTGAAAACAAGTTTCAGCTTGAGGCTACCGGTAGTAGGCGTGGTCCAGAATTTGGATTTTGTCGGACTTGATGTCATATCTGACGTTCTTAAAAATATGGGTCTAGAACTTTCGATAATTAAAGATAAAGTTGATCAAGGACAGTATGGTGTAAAAACTTCTAAAGGCTTATTTGATTATAGTGGGCGTAGTGAAGAGGAAATTCTTAGAAAAAAGGATGAAAAATACCTTAAAATACTTGAGTTTCTTGAAGAATTAGATATATTTGAACCAGTATAAATATGGAAATGGGCAAATCTTTTAAACCTTTTAATGTATATAAAAGAAGCACTAAAGAAATTTGTCAATCATTATAAAAAAAATATATTTTACAATAATTTTTATTTATCTAAATGCTATCTAATTTTAATTAAAAGAAATTAAATTATAGAATAAAGAGGTTAATACGAATTGAAACCTAATTTACTTTCGGATAAGAATGTGATTATAACAGCCGCTATTACTGGGGGAGCCCATGGGAAAAAAGTTTAGATTTTTTTGAATTTTACCAAAATGGACAAATCCCAATTTACCTATAACTCCAGAAGAACAAGCTCAAGATGCTTTAGAGTGCTATGAAGCAGGGGCAACCGTATGTCATATCCATGTAAGAGATGAAGATGGATGGGCAACACCTGATCTAAAATATTACAACAAAACTGTGAAATTAATTAAAGAAAAATGTCCAATTATTACTCAAATAGGTAATGGAATCGGGGTTCGGCTAGAACAAGGAGTCAAAGTAAGCAAAACAGGTAAAAGATATGGTCAAGCTTTTAAATTCGCTACATTGGAGCAAAGACTTAATTTATTGAATATTAATCCTCAACCGGACATGTTTACCATAAATGCAGGTACATTTGAATTTAGAACGGTTACCAGAGGTATGAAAACAGCATTTATCTTCGATAATCCCATTGATTTTAACAAAAAGTATATTAAAAAATGTAAAAAACTGGGAGCTGGTGTAGAAATTGAAGCATATGACATAAGTCATATTGCGAATATTATGGATTTAATTGATATGGGGGTATTTGAACGGGATGAAAAACTTCATTTTAGTCTGGTACTTGGTATTCAAGGGGGAACACCAGCCACAGTTAGTAACTTAATTCATATGGTTAAACAACTCCCCGAAGGCTCCACTTGGCAAGTAGTAACTATTAGTAAATTTCATCTTAGAACGACAGTAATAGCTATGTGCATGGGAGGTAATATCAGAACTGGTCTTGAAGACACAATATATTATCAAAAAGGTGAACTGGTAAAAAGTAATGCTCAACTAGTAAAACGGATGGTAAGAATGGCCCGTGAACTTGGTAGAGACCCCGCCGATATTGATGAAGCTAAAGAACGATTAGATTTAAAATAATATATTTTTTTCGTTTTTTTATGATATATATCTTCTAATTTTTTGTGGCTTTTGCATAATTTATCCTTGATTTCTCGAAAAATTAAATGCGTTTGAGCCAATTTAGGTCAAATGGAATATATTTTTTAAATTAAATTTGAAATTGTTCATAATTTTTATTTCAATTTTAGAAAAAAAATTAAGATTTTACAAAAAAATATAATTTATAATAAATATTTACAAATTAAAAGAATTTAAAACAAAATATAAAATGCTAAAAAAAGAAAAATCTAAAATTTTACAGGAGAAAATCATGAGACTTTCTCGTATCTTTTTTTTATTTAATTTTTTGACCATATTTATTGAATTCTATTAAAAAGTTCCCAAAAATATAAATAAAAGATTGAGATTACTATAAAAATGGCAATAAAAAAATCTCATTTATTATTTTTAACCATTTTTTTCATAAGTTGCTCAGTGAATTTTAACGCGGTTAGCACCACCAGCCAATTATATGATGTGGATTCTACTTCACTAAATTTTTCTGCAACTAAAGGATCAATCGATTATTTAATCATTACGACTGAGTATTTTGAAACTGCTCTTGAGCCTTTAGCTAAATGGAAAACACAAAAAGGTGTAGTTTCGAAAATAGAAGTTAT
>JAHQWS010000178.1 GCA_029856295.1 Promethearchaeia archaeon | reverse complement strand
TAAATAATTCTTTAATCATTTCAATTCCAATTAAATTCTTTTATATTTTTCTATAAAAATTATTATATGTATAGTTTATCTTTTTTTGCTTTAAAATAAGAAATTTAATTTGAATAAATAATTTTAATTCAACTGCCTTAAAAAATGTTAATTATATAATTTAATTATTATTCCTTAAAACTTTATAATATAACTTAAAATAGGTGTTATTAAATTGAAATTAGCTGTAATATCTGATACCCATGACAGCCGCGATAATATATTAAAAGCGGTATCTATTATGAATGAAAGAAAAATTGATGCGTTGGTTCATTGCGGCGATTATTGTTCTCCTTTTGTTAAAAGATGGTTTGACGGATTAAATGAGAGTATAAAAGAGAATTTCTACGGGGTGTATGGAAATAACGACGGAGATCATGTGTTTTTAAGAAAAAATCTTGGTCAAATTTGCGAATTAGTAGAAAATGGATATGAGTTAGTAAAAGAATTTGATGGAAAGGAGATTTACGCTTCACATATGCCAAAACAACCTTCTATTGAGGCTTTAGCAACTTCGGGTAAATTTGACTTTATTTTATCCGGTCATACTCATGCCGTGGTAAACAAAAAATATGATAATGGAGTATTAGTTATAAATCCTGGAGAAGCGTGTGGATATTTATCTGGTAAAGCAACTTTTGCTATCATCAATACCCAAAAAATGACAGCTGAAATAATAGAATTATAAATTTAATTACCTTTTTTTTCTTCACTCTCTCTCTAAAAACTTTTATTTAGGAAATCATAATCTTTATTATGACTTTACCTTTACCTTTAGAGGATATTACTGTTTTAGATCTAACAAGAATGCTACCGGGACCCTATTGTACAATGATTTTAGGGGACTTAGGAGCAAATATCATCCATGTTGAAGATCCTAATTATCCATATGCAAGTCCTCCTCCTTTTTTTCAAAAAGGGAGAAATCGTGAAAGCGCATTCAATTCGATCATTATGCGAAATAAAAAATCGATAACTCTTAATCTAAAAAAAGAGAGAGCTAGGGAAATCTTTTACGATTTAGTAAAACAAGCAGATGTAGTTTTAGATACATATCGTCCAAAAGTAACGAATAAATTAAAAATCGATTACGATACGCTCTCTTCAATAAATCCGTCAATTATTTGTTGTTCCTTGACAGGATATGGCCAGTATGGTCCTTATGAACAAATAGCAGGACATGATTTGAATTATATCAGTATTTGTGGGATTTTAGACTTAAATAAAGAGAGAGCTATTTTTGGACAGGAAAATCAAGAAAGACCTCCTATCGTCCCAGGTCTTCAAGCAGCAGATGTTGGAGGAGGTTTAGTTACAACTATAGGGATACTTGGAGCACTCATGGAAAGAGAGAAAAATCCTGAAAGGAAGGGGCAATATCTGGATATTTCAATGACAGATTGTGTTTTTTCTTTTATGCCGATGGCCGCAGCATTTCATTTCTCTGAATCCTTAAATGATGGAAAGATAAAACCTATAAATCCGTTACATGGGGAGCTTCCCCTTTATTCAGTTTTTAAAACAAAGGATAATAAATATCTATCTGTGGGAGCCATTGAGTTAAAATTTCGACGTGAAGTATTTTTGGGCATTGGTCGTAAGGATTTAATATTAAAAGGAAATCCGGTGGATAAAGAGAAGGAATATGTATATCAGGAAATGCAAAAAGAATTCTTGAAGAAAACCCAAAAAGAATGGATGAAAATATTTATCAATTTGGATTCATGCGTTATGCCAGTCAATTCATTTAAGGAAGCATGTGAAGATCCCCAAATCAAAGCACGTAATATGGTAGTAAAATTAAAACATCCGAAATTTGGAGAGGTTCAAAATATTGCCTCACCAATCAAAATGTCAAGAACTTCATTAGGTATTAGGAGTTTAGCTCCAAAAGTAGGGCAACACACCAAAGAAATTTTAAGAAATCTTAATTATTCTGATGAAGATATTCGAGATTTTAAAAGAAAGGGAATAATCTAAACATTTTTATGAAGAATACAGCATGGGCTCATGGAAAAAGAAATTAAATCACTGAAAGAGATTTTACAAGCAAATCCAGACAATATTAATGCTTGGATAAATCTTGCTCAAATATATTATAGCAACGGAGAATATGAAAAGTCTGTAGATACTTTTAAACAAGCTTTAAAAATTGAGCCTAATAATGCTTTGATATGGCAAAACCTCGGTTATTTATACAATGAAAAAGGTTTATATCATGATGCGATTAAAAGTTTAAAAAAAGCTCTGGAGATTGACCCATATTTATCTATTACTTGGACAGAATTAAGTTTTTCATACTTAGAATTAGCTGATTATGATAAAACGATAGATGTATGCATGAAAGCATTAAAAATAGATTCCAATGATGAAACAGCATGGACAAATCTAGGTTCTGCTTATTATAATAAAAAACTATATGATAAGGCAATTGAGGCATTGAAAAATGCTCTAAATATTATTCCTAATTTAGAATTTACACAGACGATTTTAAAATTAGCAGAAAAAGCCAAAGAAGAAAAAAAGAGATTGGAAGTTTAATAACATTTATTTAAGAATTCTATTATATAATTCTAAATAATACTAAATTTTCGAATAAAAAATATTACTCCATTTTCAAAATGTCAGAAGAATTTAAAAAGCAGAATATTAATGGCGGAAAAGATGATAATGGCCAAGAACCACAACATAAAGAGATGCATCCAATAGAAGAAAATAAGGAAGAAAAAATGGGTAAATCCGTTATTGTTAAAGCAGAAGCCTATAAAACAATAATTTTATATGCAAGTCGATACGCTAATAAGGTTATTCCCCCTAAAGATTGGAGAGAAATATATGGAATTTTAATTGGGTATGATGATGATGATTTTGTATACATAGAAAAAGCTGAAGCTTTAACATATGGTCATGCCACAGATGTTCAATTAGATGAAAAACATTATGGTTTTATAGAAGAAATTCAAGAGAAATTAGAACAAGATGAGGCAAAAAAAGGATACTATATGATTGGATGGTTTCATTCACATCCCGGTTTAGGGCTTTTCTTCTCATATATCGATCTCATAAATCAACTAGGATTTCAAGCAAGAAACAATGATTTTTGTGGTTTAGTATTCGATCATACACTCTTGGGAAAAAAAAAGGAAGAAATAGTAGAGGGTACCGAACATAAAATTACTAAATATGACACAGGATTTGAAATTTATAGAATAACTGATGTAAATATGGACATCAATGATTCTAAATATGATAATAATTATTATAAAGTAGAATATATCGTAGACGGATTAAATAAATTCTTTTTTGCTAATGTGTTATCAGAACTATCAGCATTAGTATCTGCTGGAAAACCATTACAAGCGGCATACGGTGAACATTATGAACATGAATCTTCTGATAAAAAAGATGAGATAAAAAAAGAAAATTTGGTTAAGATCCCCATTTCCGATGATATTGAGTTCGATGTAGACGATTTTTTTTATGGAGATATTAGTAAGAAAGTTAAAAAGAAAACTCAATTAAAGGAGGAAGCTGAACAATATATTTATGAAGGAAATCAAGCCTTTGAAGAAAGAAATGCATTTATGGGAGTGGAAAAATACCAGCAAGGTATAAAAAATTATAAGGAAATAAAGGATTATGATCGAGTTTTTGCATTACTAAGGAATTTAGCAGAACACTGTATTGCCTCTAATCACCAAGTTTTAGCCAAGAGTTTTGCTGAGGAGTTATTCAGGTTATCTGAGAAATATAAAAACTTATTTTATAGAGCCGAATCAAATTACTTATTCGGGTATCTTTCGTTGAAAGAAGGAGAAAATGAGGTTTTAGAATCAGCATTAAAAAAAATCCAAAAAGCTTCAATTGATTACGAGAATGCGGGAGATTTTGCTGGAGCGGGTAAATGTTATCATAAAATAGGAACGATTTATCAATCTCGTTTAAACAAACCTTTTAACGCTTGTCTTTTCTATGAACAGGCTATAAGAAGTTTCAATGAAGCCTTACTTAAAGGACATCCTTTACGGACCTCGATATGGAGTAAATCTGAATTGCTTTCCCAAAAAATAGTAGAATTAAAAGATATTGTAGAAGAATTAATTCCAAAAATCGAAAATTCGGAAGATAAAAAAAAGATTAAAGATGATCTTAACTCGCTCTAGAAAATTTTATTTCAAAAATTTATTTTTAATTATCTTTATCATACAATTCTTAAAATCATAAAAATTAAATGTTAAGGGAAATTATATAATATACTCTTTTTGGTGATTAACTATACCTAGACGAAAACTAAAAGTTAAATATTCTCGTAAACTTGCGTGTCAACATCTTTTACCTAAAGGTGATATTTCGAATAGTTTGCAGCCTTTATGTTACTGCCCTGAGAGAGATTTGGTACTCGGAACAAGAGCTTATGTTTGCCAAGTATGTAATCTATATAATCCTCGATCTAATGTCTCGATATCAGAAATTTATGCTGAAAGTAAAAAAATAGCAGAAAAACAAATTAAAGAGAAAAAATTAGAATTAGCAAGTATTGAAATCGAAGATTTAGAAGAATTGGAAGAAGATGTTGACCTGTCTATTGAAGAATTTGAAGAAGAAGAAGAAATTCAATTAAAATTTGAAAAGCGAAAGGTAGGAAAAGCCGATGTTGAAGATAGCGACGATGAATTTGCTGAAGTTGAATGTCCTTTCTGTGGTGAATTATTTGATAATTTAGCTTCACATATTCGAGAATGTGAATTTGCTCCTGAAGATGTTAAGATAGAAGAGTATTTACCCTCTAAACCGAAAAAGAAAAAAAAAAAAGTTAGTGCAAAAACTACAACAGAAAAACCCAGACAAGCAAGTAAAACTGAATCAAAAGATAAGAAATCTTGCCCATATTGTTCAAAAGAATTTATAAGGCTAGGACGTCATATAAAATCCTGTTCAAAAAGACCCGATGATGCTGATGAAGAAAAAGAGGCAAAATTCTTAAGTGGAGAACTTGATTCGATCTAAAGATTATTTATTATTTGTAAAATAACATATGAGAGATAAAATATATTATTGCGAGCCTGTTTTTAGACCACCATCAGAGGCCTATTCATTACTTATCCAACTTACTGAAGGATGCACATTTAAATGTGATTTTTGCATGTCAAATCTTCGAAAACAGTTTCTCGTTAGAGAAATTGAAGATGTTAAAAGGGATCTTAATATTGCTAAAAGACAATACGGCCAAAGAATTAAAAAGATCTTCTTTCTAGATGGAAATGCAATGGTTACTCCTGCTGAGAAATTGCTTGAAGTCACAAAATACGCCAAAGAATTATTTCCAAACCTTGAGAGATGTGCTGTATATGCTCATGCAAAAGATATTATCAAAAAGTCAGATGAACAATTAAGAGAATTATCAGATTCTGGATTAAGA
>JAHQWS010000177.1 GCA_029856295.1 Promethearchaeia archaeon | reverse complement strand
TTTATCTTATACTCCATTACAAATAATCTTTTATAATTGTAATTAATTTAATTACTTGTAGTTAATGAAAAATTGGCTCTCTTTACCTAATAAAAAATCATGGCTTTTAAAGATAAAGTAATTAAGAGAGATAAACCCGTTGAACATTGTGCTGTTTTTGGTGTTACTTGTGATGATATCGCTTTTTCTGTATCTAGATTATTATACCAAGGATTAATCGCTCAACAACATAGAGGTCAGGAAAGTTCAGGGATATCTATCTTAAAAACGGGGGGTAAAATTTATACATATAAAAGGAAAGGGTTGGTTTCAAAAGTATTGAATGATAACATATTACGCCAATTTTGGGGTAATGTTGGTATTGGGCATAATAGATATGCTACAACAGGAAGCACTGAATATGAGTCACTTGACTATATTCAACCCTTTCATTTTAGAAATAACGAAATAGAATTTTCATTAGCATTCAATGGAACGATTCCTATATATGATGACATTAAGAAAAAAATGGATGATTTGGGCAGAATATTTGTAACTAATACAGATACAGAAGTGATTGCTCAGTTAATTGCATCAATTGGCTTAGGAACCGAAGATTGGCCAGAGATTCTTAAAATTGTTAGTAAATTATTAGATGGATCCTATTCACTGGTCCTCATGACAACTGATGGAGATATTTATGCGATAAGAGACCCAAAAGGCTTTAAACCTTTATGTATTGGGGAGTTAAAATCCGAAAAAAGAAATCTCTATTTTGTTGCTTCTGAATCATGTGCGATTGATAGTGTAGGGGCTAAATTTTTAAGAGATGTAGAACCCGGAGAAATAGTTCATTTAAGCCATCAAAAGGATATTCATTCGGAGATGGTTTTAAAAGCAGAGAGATCTGCTCTATGTCAATTTGAATTTGTATATTTTGCCCGTCCTGATTCTATTATTGATGGAGTTTCTGTGGCTGAAGCAAGATTGAGAATGGGCGAGAATTTAGCGATTAATGATCCACAACTTTTAGATCCAGAATTTAAAATGAATGCAATTGTTGTACCTGTCCCTGATTCAGGAAGAAGTGCCGCTGTAGGATATGCTAAAAAATCGGGATTGCCATATGTAGAAGGTTTAATGAAAAATCGATATGTGTGGCGAACCTTTATTATGCCTAATCAAAAAATGCGAAAAGCGGCTGTGAAAGAAAAATTAAATCCTATTAAAAGTGTTATTCAAGGAAAAGACGTAATCCTATTGGATGATTCTATCGTGAGAGGTACAACTACAAAACAAATTGTGTCCTTGCTAAAAGAAGCGGGTGGAGCGAAATCAGTTCATGTTAGAATAAGTTGCCCTCCTGTAATTAGTGCTTGTTATATGGGCATAGATTTTCCTACAACAGATGAATTAATCGCAGGAAAAAATAGAAAAGAATTTGGAGAAGAGGAATATATAGAAAAAATTCGAAAAACTATAGGTGCTGATTCTCTCTTATATCAAACTCTCGATGACTTAAAGAAATCTATTGGAAAAAATGAGAGTCAATTATGTTTAGCATGCTTAACTGGGGAATATCCTTTAAAATATGTTGAGAAAATCAAAGAATTGGAAGAATCAATATCAAATGGAAGGCGTAAAAAATCAGAAAAAAATGGCCAATAATAATCTTGAGTGGTTGATAAGTTAAATTCTGATCATTTCTTCAAAGATTTTCAACTACTCTTCTCCGTCAAAGCAATATGTGCATAATTTCTCCTTTGGCAACCCAATAGCTTTAATCAAGTCTTCTAATCTCTGGTATTTTAACGTTGTCAACCCCAACCTTTTACGTATGATATCAACCATGGCTTTATAATTTTCAGAATCTGGATTAGTATATTCGATAGGATCATTAATATCCCTTCCAATTAATTCTTTTATGGCCCATCGTCCCGCTAAATCTAACTCAGAACGAGACCTAGAGAAATTAAGGAATTTACACACATAAACAAGCGGTGGGCATGCAGGCCTCATGTGAACTTCATTGACCCCTGAATCATGTAATCTTTGAATTGTTTTTCTAAGTTGTGTCCCTCTCACAATTGAGTCTTCACAGAAAAGGATACGTTTATCCTTAATGAGTTCTTTAATGGGGATTAGCTTCATTTTCGCAACTCTGTCCCTCACGGATTGTACTTGAGGCATGAAGCTTCGAGGCCACGTCGGAGTGTATTTTACAAACGGTCGTGAGTAGGGAATTTTTGCTTCGTTTGCATAACCCAGACCATGTGCAGTTCCAGAATCGGGGATACCCGCTACGAGATCAATTTCCACACAATCATTCTTTGCCAGACATGCGCCACATTTATAGCGAACAACCTCTACATTAATACCCTCATAATTAGATGCAGGATATCCATAATATACCCATAAGAAAGAACAGATCTGCATCCGATCGCCAGGTGCGATTTTTTGTTCTAAACCCGACTTACCTATAAAAATAACTTCACCTGGTCCAAGATATTTTGTTATGTTATATTTAAGATTAGGAAATGCACAAGTTTCCATCGCGACAGCATAAGATCCGAGCTTTTCCCCTATGACGAGGGGGGTTCTACCTAGCTTATCTCGCGCTGCATAGATGCCTTCACTAGTTAATATAAGCATGGTACACGACCCATCAATCATCTCTTGAACTTTTTGAATTCCTTGTTCAAAGGTACTACCTTGGCTAATAATTGTTGCAACCATCTCTGTGGGATTAGTTTCTCCTCCATGCATTTCTGAGAAATGAGATCCATTATTTAACGCTTCATCTGCTAGAGTTTCCAAATTAATAATCCTACCAACTGTGGCAATGGCAAATACACCTAGATGTGAGTTTATTATCAGGGGTTGATCGTCATAGTCACTGATCACACCAATGCCTTTATTTCCATGCATTTTCTTTATGTCATTCTCAAATTTGGATCTGAATTGAGATGTCGTGATGTCTTTGATGAATCTTTGGAACTCCCCTGAATTTATAACTGCCAATCCACCTCTGCTGGTTCCTAAATGGGAATGATAATCCGTCCCGTAAAAAAGATCCTCTACACAATCCGTATTTGAAAAAACTCCAAAAAGACCACCCATAACATATCACCTATATTGTTAATTGAAGAAAAATTTTTAAATACAATTATTAATCTGATATGACTTTACTTCTTGCAATAATTAATAAAATTCTGATATATTTGTATTCCATATTTACTCGATTTTTCTGGATGAAATTGAGTAGCAATGATATTATCTTTACTAACAATTGAACAAAATTCAATTTCACCGTATTTAGTTAAGCCAAGAACATTTTCCTCATTCTTAGGTATTCCATAAAAGCTATGTACAAAATAGAAATAGGAATTATTAGGGACTCCTTGGATTATAAAATGGCTATCGTTCTGAAACTCTACATTATTCCATCCTATTTGAGGTATTTTACCTACTTTTGATTTATCAAAAATAATGACTTCTCCTTGTATTATATCTAATCCCTCGAATTCCCCCATTTCAAATCCTTTCGAATATAACAAATGCAATCCTAAACATATTCCAAAAAGGGGTTTGTTATCTTTAACAATTTTTTTAATAATAGGGATTAGTTTTTTTTCTTTCAAATGCATCATGGCATCTCCAAAAGCACCCACACCTGGTAAGATAACTCCATCCGAATCCAATATGATTTTTGGATTGTCAGTAATCTTGGCTTCAATGTTTAAGTGCTTTAAACATTTATAAATGCTTTTGAGATTGCCCATTTCATAATCAATTATGGCAATATTTAAAGTCATATTTACAACCTCATTAAAATTCCTACTTTATTACACGCTTCTTTTACTATTGGAATAGGATATTCATTATAATGGAAAATTGATGCCGCAAGGGACGCATCAGCCTTACCTATCTTAAAAACATCTATAATATGATTTGGATCTCCAGCTCCTCCTGAAGCAATAATTGGAACATCTAGTCTATCACTAAAAGTTTTTGTTAACTCGAGATCATAACCATTCTTTGTTCCATCGCAATCCATACTTGTCAGTAAGATTTCACCACTTCCGAGTTTAGTAACTTCTTCACCCCATAGTATAGCGTCTTTCCCAGTAGGTGTTCTACCTCCATTTATATACACTTCCCACCAACAGTAGTTATTACCAACTTTAATAACTATGTTGTCTTTAGCTAATTTAGGGGAATCTACATACACTCTTTTAGCGTCAATGGCAGTTACAATACATTGAGAACCGAAGATCTTCGCTCCTTCAGGTATTAACTTCGGATTTTGTACTGCGGCAGTATTTAATGAGATTTTATCCGCTCCTGCTCTTAAAATTTCTTTAATATCCTCAACGGTTCTCAAACCACCTCCAACAGTAAAAGGAATAAAAACTTGTTCACCAGTTCTTTCTACAAGATCAATGAGGATTTTCCTCTTATCTGATGAGGCTGTTATATCTAAAAACACCAATTCATCTGCGCCCTGCTCGTCGTAAAATGCACTTAATTCAATAGCATCCCCCGCATCTCTAAGATTAATGAATCTTGTACCTTTGACTACACGACCTTTGGTTACGTCCAAACATGGAATAATGCGTTTTGTGAGGGGCATAAAGTTTTCTCTAAATATTCTAATCTAAGATTTAAAACTATTCAAAATATTTTAGATTTGCTATTATAAAATAAAGTGCTGTAATTTTCTTAGACGTATTAAATAAATATAATTAATATAACCGATACAAAACGATTTAAAAAATAAGGTATAATTAGTTAATTACAATTTGATAGGTATTCCATTTTTAGAACAATATTCTTTAACTTCTCTGATAGTTACTTCCCTAAAGTGAAAGATTGAAGCGGCTAAAGCAGCTGCAGCTTTTCCGATTGTGAATGCTTCAAGTATATGATGAGAATTACCTGCTCCTCCAGATGCGGTGACTGGTAGACCTGTTGTTTCAGCAATCATTCGAGTCATTTCTAAATCATAACCTTCTTTAACTCCATCATATGTCTTAGATGTGGGTAGGATTTCTCCCACTCCAAGTTCTTTAACTTTTTTGGACCATTCAATTGCGTCCATACCAGTTGATTTTGTGCCACTATGAGTCATGACATTAAACCAGCAAAATTTATCTCCAACTTTAACTATATTTTTATTTTTAGCTTCTTTTTCTGAATCAACATAAACTCTGTCACCATCTATAGCACATACAAGTCTTTCAGAGCCGTATTCCTTGGATATTTCATCAAGAATATTTGGATTTCTGACTGCGGCACTATTTAGAGAAATTTTGTCCGCACCAGCATTTAAGATTGCGTCTGCATCATCCATCGATGCAATTCCACCTCCAACTGTGAATGGTATAGAAACATTATTGGCTACTTTTTTGACTAGATCAACGACCGTTTTTCTTTTTTCTACCGTGGCAGTTATATCAAGAAAGACTAGTTCATCTGCCC
>JAHQWS010000176.1 GCA_029856295.1 Promethearchaeia archaeon | reverse complement strand
CGGCAAGTAGAGAACCCTCACCTAATTTAGAATTATGTAAAATATTAGCACCAACTCCCACTAAACTCCCATCACCAATGGTACATGGACCATGAATAGTAGCAGAATGTCCAATTATGCAATCTGCGCCAATATTTACACTATCTTTTACGGTTACGTGAATAACTACATTTTCTTGAACACTTGTATTTTTACCTATCTTGATCGTACCCCAATCGCCACGCAATACTGCTCCGAACCATATATTTGCTCCTTCTTCAATTATAACATCTCCAATGATAACCGCTGTTGGAGCAATGAAGGCAGCCTCATCGATTTGCGGTTCAATTTCTGTTCTCGGACTTGGCATTATCAACTAAATCACCTATTTTATTCTCTTGTTCTATATCTGTTCTTGGACTTGGCATAATTATTGGCATAAGTTTTCTCTCAACCTTTTATACTTTTAATATTAAGTTTAGAATTTAGTATAAAAGTATAAATTGGGCACGATTTAAAAAATTCTTTAAGAATCTAAACTATTAATTAGACCAGTTGAAAAGAAAAAGAATAAAAATAGAATAAGATCACTATTTTAAAATTTCGGGATTTTGAGTGAAAAAATCTTTAAACTTCTTTCCGTTTTCTAAATATAATACAGAGGTCTTAGCACCCTCAAACTCTCCTTTATAAATTCCTTCTTTTTTGAGCGAGGCGGGAATTCCTACTGCTAAACTTCTCGGGGGGATCTCATTATTCAGTAAAACAGCACCAGCGGCAAGTACAGAGCCATCTCCGAGTTTTGAATTATGTAACGCATTAGAACCAATCCCTACTATACAACCATTCCCAATAGTGCTGGGTCCATGAATCATAGCATGATGACCTACGATGCAATCATCTCCAATAGAGACAGTAGTGCCATCTTCATTATGAATGGTTACATTTTCTTGGATACTTGTATTTTTCCCGATTTTTATTGTTCCCCAATCACCGCGTAAAACCGCACCAAACCACACATTAGCACCTTCTCCGATTGTAACATCACCTATTATAACAGCAGTAGGAGCAATAAAAGCAGATTCATGAATTTGCGGTTCTATTCCTGTTCTTGGACTTGGAATGATAAGTGGCATATCTTACACCTTTTTTGTATTCTTACTGTCATTTTTTTTATTTTTCTTAATATATTTGATATAAAATCACGTAATTTTTAAAAATTCTTTTAATATTGCATAAATTATTCTAATAGACGATTTAGGAAAAAGAGCTGTGGTAATAAATTTGACTAATATTGAATATAATAATGAATTAATTCAAAAATATGCAAATCTCACACGAACTATTAATGAGGAGTTTATCAATATCCATCCAATTCAGAGAGGGGGAATACTAACCCCTCAAGCATATAAAGCATTATTGGCTTATGGTGATGGGTATAGCTTATGTGATAATTGCTTAAAAGGGAGAATAGATCAAATTGAAAATCCTCCCGTCGTTGAATTTTTAAAAGATATGGCTAAATTCTTACATATTGACAACGTAATGTTAACAGCTGCCGCAAGAGATTCCAAGAGAATTATTATGGGAGTATTGGCAAAGAAATATCCTAAGCGTAAAACCGTAGTAATTGATAGTTTAGCCCATTATACAACATATTTAGCAATTGAAAATAATAACTTAAATGTGAGTGAGGTCCCAAACTCTGGCGAATCAGAATTTAAACTTGAATCCTGTGACTATGAAAAAATAATTAATCAAGTTATAGATAGTGAGGGAGAATTACCATTATTAGTAGTGTTAACTCACGTTGATTATAAATATGGTAATTACAATGATCCTAAGCCAATAGGAAAGATTTGTAAGAAGTACGATATCCCTTTTCTTTTAAATGGAGCATATTCTGCCGGCACACTACCAATAGATTGTAAAAATTTTCACGTTGATTTCATTACATGTAGCGGTCATAAGTCGATGGCTGCTTCTGGACCAATAGGGCTTTTAGGATTTCAAGAGGAATTTTATGATGATATAATGAACGCATCACAAATTCAAGGTAATTTATCAGCAAAATCTTTTCCAAGTAAAATCTGTAGTGTTATGGGGTGCCCTCCCGTCTATGGAGCTCCTCTAATTACTCTTATGGCAAGCTTTCCTACTGTGGTCAAACGTACTCAAAAGGAATATACAGATGATGAAGCCAAAAAAATTAACTATGTTATTGATAAGATTAAGAATATAAAAGGTGTGCAAATCAACGGTAAATTGCCTAAAATTCACCCTTTAACAAATATAACAACTGAAGGTTTTGCCAAGGTTGCTAAGACTCATCCTAGAAAAGGATTTTTTGTAAGAGACGAGTTTAAAGAAAGAGGGGTAATAGGGATGCTTCCGGGTATTTCTAAAGACATGAAATTTAGTACATATGGTCTAACATGGGATCAAGTAAAACACTTTACAAACTCATTTTTAGAAATTGCTGAAAAATATAATCTAGCTTAATCTATATAAAAAAATAAAAAACAAAAGAAAGTGAAATATAACTATAATCAATCTTTCTCTAAAATATGTATGCACAATGCCGCTTCTTCAGATCCAATAGTACCCCCTCCATTTTCAGCTAAAGCTAGCTTTGGATCCTTAACTTGTCTTTTACCCGCTTCTCCTCGTAGTTGTGTCACTAATTCATACATTTGCGCGAGACCTGAAGCGCCAATAGGATGCCCACGGGCAAGTAATCCTCCACTAGGATTAATGGGGATCTTTCCATCAAGTTCGGTGGCTCCACTCTCTACAAATGGACCGCCCTCTCCGACAGGGCAAAATCCTATTTGTTCCATTATATGAAGCTCCCCAAATGCTGTTGCATCATGTACTTCTGCCACGTTTATATCCTCTGGTCCAAGATTAGACATTTCAAATGCAGCAATGGAAGCTCGCTTACAAATATTATCACTTTTCCATGAGCCAGATCTCAAAATAGAGGCACGTACTAAAATAGCTCTAGCTTTTAGAGCGGGATGTGCATCTAAAAATTTCTCTGAACACAGAATAGCTGCTGCTGAACCATCCCCAATTGGAGCGCACATTGCTCTCGTTAATGGAAAAGCTACAACATAGTCATTCATAACCTGCTCTACAGTTTGAGGAAATGTGTATTGAGCCAAAGGATTCATTGTTGAATTATTATGGTTTTTTGCAGCAATAACAGCTAATTGTCGCTGGGTGGTCCCATATTTTTTCATATGGTTGCGAGACCCCATCGCATAAAAATCCATAAACATAGAGTGCTCTTTTTTTCCTTGCTTTTGATCACCATTCTTTTCTTTAGCTGCTTTTTGGTTTCCCTCTTGGATCTGTTGTTTCAATTGCGCAATCATTTTTCTTGTTCTTTCTACATCTGTTCCTGCTATAAAACCGGCCATACTCCCTCCACCGCTACTACGCCTTCCACTACTACTTTTCCTACTGGATGGTCTCTGAAAGTACATCTTTTCTGAGCCTATGGCTAATGTACAATCATATAAGTCGGCTTTTACCGCAGTCCATGCTCCTTGAAATGCTGTACTCCCACTCGCACAAGCGTTTTCTACATTCGTAATGGGAATCTTATCAACACCATTTACGCTAAGTGCCACTTGGCCCCTTATACAGTGTTGCATTTCAGACATCCCCCACCCCGAATTGCTGAACCAAGCAGCTTCAATGCCCTTCTTTTTTAAATCACAGTCCTTTATAGCCAGTTCAAGCGATTCTCCAGTCATACTTTTCATGGTTTTATCAAAATTTTTGCCGAATTTGATCATTCCAACCCCAATTACATAAACCTTATCACTCACAATTTTCACTAAATTCTTCTTTTTAATTTAATTTATGTAAATGAAATAAATTATCTAAATATTTAGAGCCTTATATTATATAAAATTAATACGATATACTTTTTTTAGAAAAGAGAATTCTTTTTATACTAATCTTATTTTGATAGTATGAAAGCACATATGATTAAAATAAAATTATGACCGTAAAACAATTACAAAACGAAATTCTTAATTTAAAAAGAAAAGTCGATATAACAATTTTAGCTCATTATTATCAAGCAATTGAAATTCAGGAAATCGCAGACTTTTTAGGGGATTCCCTCATATTATCTCGTATAGCAAAGGAGAAAGCGAATACAGAGTATATAATATTTGCGGGGGTTGATTTTATGGCCGAAACCGCCTCAATAATAAACCAAGATAAGCATGTTTTACTTCCTAATTATGATTCATGTTGCCCTATGGCAGCATATCTAACTCCCGAAAAAGTAAGAGAATTTAAAAAGAATTACCCCGAATTACCTGCTGTTGTTTATGTAAACTCTACTGCTGCTGTCAAAGCTGAATGCGATGTTTGCTGTACTTCATCAAATGCAGTTAAAATAGTTAAAGCTATGAAAGAAGTCCATAATGTGGATGCTGTTTTATTTGGACCGGATGCGAACTTGGCAGATTATGCCGAACAAATCTCAAAAATAAAAACGATTAAAATGCCTGAAAATGGCCATTGTTATGTCCACTCTCAAATAACTGTGGAAGATATTAAAGCTGTGAGAAAAGAACATCCAATTTCTAAACTTCTTGTCCATCCTGAATGCGTAAGAGACGTAAGGAATCTGGCAGATTTTGTAGGTTCTACGGCACAAATGTATAAATATGCTAAAGATAGTCCATCTGAGGTTCAAAATTTTATAATAGGGACAGAGGAGGGACTTTTAGAAAGGATGGCCCAAGATTTTCCTAATAAAAATTTTTATGTGGCAAAGGAAAAATTGATTTGCCATAATATGAAAAAACATAATCTCGAATTAATAAAATATTTACTAGAAAATCCTGAAGATAAAAACCATGAAGTTAAAGTTCCTATAGATATTGCTAAAAGAGCACTTATTCCTATTGAGAAGATGTTAAGTTATTCATAAAAATTTCGTGATTCTAAGTTGTTTTTTATCATCCAGAAATTTTAAAAAAGATATTGTAAGTTTTCCTGAGCTAATTGCTCTGAGATCGCTTTTTTTCTCAAATTTCTCAATATCTCTATAAGTTAATTTGAATTCATTCATAAGAAGCCGTATTTTAAATAACCATTTTACAAAATTTTTATACAATCGTTCATTTACTCCGGCCTTAGATTTGTGAGTGCTTTCATAGTAAACAACGTCTTCTTTTGTAAAATTTGTATAATATCTATAATTCTGCCCCATCCAAAAGTACCTTGAAACAGAATCAGAAAATTTATTAATTCTACATCCAGTTAATTTAATCATTTTAAGGCAGGTTAAATTATTTAGACTATCTGGAATTTCTTTAATACTAATGTTTCCCGATAAATCAAGAAGTTCTAAATTTTTCAGCATTTCAATTCCTTCAATTTTTTCAATATAATTATTTTTCAGATTTAACTTTTTTAAATTATCAAGATTATCAAGCCCTTTAATTTTAGTAATTCTATTATTAC